>JAAYRB010000156.1 GCA_012519005.1 Clostridia bacterium | reverse complement strand
GGCGTGTATTTGCTCATGCTCTTCAATGCGGAAACTCTACAGGGCATTGTTTTTTGGATCATGGGCAGCTTGGTGACCCAGGGTTGGATGCATGTGAAGATACTGCTGCCCTTCGCTGTGTTGGGAAGTTTTTTTATTCTATTCCATGCAAGGAATCTCAATGTTATTCTTCAGGGGGAAGAAATGGCCCAATATCTGGGTGTAGAGGTGGAAAGGGTGAAGAAGGGGCTTTTCTTGATCAGTTCCTTGGTGGTGGGCGCCTCCGTGGCTGTCAGCGGCGTCATAGGCTTTGTGGGGCTCATTGTTCCCCATGCTGTCCGGCTGGTGGTGGGCCCCGACCATCGCGTGCTGCTGCCGTCGGCAGTGCTCACCGGTGGGATGTTTCTGGTACTTTGCGACGCGCTGGCCAGGACCGCTGCGGCTCCTAAGGAGATTCCCGTGGGTATTATTACTGCCCTCATGGGGGCACCATTTTTCATTTATCTCTTGACGAAAAACAGGGGTAATTTCTATTGAGATGGGGGTATTTGGGATATGATGTATGTGAAAAACTTGTATTATAGTTATAACTCCCAATTCTCCCTACGGGATATTAACTTCCATATAGAGGAAGGCAGCTTCAGCTGTATCCTCGGGCCCAATGGTTCAGGCAAAACAACCTTGCTGAAGATTTTGAGCGGCATCAAGGAACCCATACGAGGAGACATTTTTTTTCAAGGGAAGCCTCTTTTTAGCTTCGGCCGGAGGGAAATTGCAAAAAATGTTGCGGTGGTTCCCCAGGGGGCGGAAATTAATTTTGACTTCACCGTACATGAGATGGTACTTATGGGGCGTACACCCCATGTAGATGTGTGGAGGGGGGAGGGGAGTCGTGATTATGGGATTGTGGAGGAAGCCATGGGGGCAACGGGTACACTGGGGCTTGCGCACAGAAGGATGTCACAGTTGAGCGGCGGTGAAAAGCAGAGGGTGGTAATCGCCCGTGCCCTAGCCCAGGAGCCGAAACTGCTTCTATTGGATGAGCCCACCACGCATCTTGACATGAACCATCAGTTGGAGATCTTTGATATTTTAAAACGCCTGAATCAGGATCGTAAACTCACGGTAGTTGTGATTCTGCATGATTTGAATTTGGCCGGGCTGTACTGCGAAAAGTTCTTCATGTTGAACCAGGGAGGCCTGGCAGCGGCAGGGTCACCCGAGGATTTGCTTGATGCTGATTTGATTCATTCCATATATGGGGTTAATGTGGAAATAATTAGGCATCCCCATTCCGGGAATCCATATATATTACCCCTTGCCTTGGGGAGAAATGGGGAAAGATAATGGGTACAGGAAAATTTACTTTAGTGTTGGGGGGTATAAGGAGCGGCAAGAGCAATTTTGCACAGGAGCTGGCGGTAAAAAATGGGATGGGGCCCACAGTTTATTTAGCCACCGCCATACCTACGGATGGGGAAATGGGCCGGCGAATTAGAAATCATAGGGAATCCAGACCATCCCACTGGAGGACCGTGGAAGCCCCCTATGGGGCGGACAAGGAGATGGTGAATCTTTGTAAGAAACGCCGCACAATTATTTGGGATTGTGTGGGATTATTCATTTCTAATTTGCTCATTGCCATGGAGGACGATAAAGAGGACCCTGATTCAATTAAAAAGGAAATAATGGGGAGAATGAAATATACCTTGTCTAAAATAATGGAATCTCCCGCTGAAGTTATTGCAGTGAGCAACGAAGTGGGGATGTCCCTGGTTTCCCCATACCCCTTGGGAAGAATCTATACCGACATTATAGGCCGAGTCAACCAGTTCCTGGCCATGGAAGCCCATGAGGTTTATTATCTAGCTGCGGGTATTCCCATAAAGATCAAAGGTTCTGATAAAGCCCGCTAGGGGCCCCATAAAGGGTGCCAACGGAGTTCATGGGGTTGGGATGTAGGGGAATATATATGAAGAAGTTTTTACATTAGGCAACCTGCTAAATACAATTGGAGGTATTCTATGAAAAACAGGAGTTTACCCCTGCGCTTAGTAAAATTTTATCTTGATCCTCGGGTCAGCAAGCAAAAAAAATATCTTCTGCCCATTCTTGTTCTTTTTTATTGGGTGATGCCGGATCTGCTTCCTTTTAACCCCCTAGATGATATTATTTTTACCCTGCTTATGGCATGGCTTTTCACCAGGCCCGGTAAGGGCGATGATCAGAGAGGGGCTGAAAAGGAACCCCGACCATGGGAAAAGGATGATACCATCACCGTGGATGCGGAGCTAATGGGGGATGAAGAAGAGGAATAATTTATTTTTTTGATTTCCCGGGGGTTGTTTCTTCTGGGAATTTAAAATATCCTGGTGACATAGGGAGTGGATATTTTTCTTTACAGCCTGCAGTACATATGAGGTACGCAGGTAAGTATACAGGGGAGGGGATAGTTATGGTTGGTAGTAGAAAAAAGCTCCTTATCATACCGCTTATGGCATTATTATTGGTTTTGGTTATGGCAGGGACAGCATCCGCGGGGCTTGGGGCCAAGGAAGCCGCGGAAATGGTGAAAACAAAAATTGAAATGCCCGTGGATATCAAGGAGTTTAAATCCGATTACTCCGAGTATGAAGGACGGGGCCAATGGGAACTGCGGTGGAAAGGCAAAAATGAGGAACTAAATGTCTCAGTGGACGAGGAAACGGGAAATATAGTTGGGCTTTACAGATATGAGAGGTCCCGGGGGCCCGAGGGGGATTCTATTCTTCCTGCTGTTTCAAAGACCGAAGCCCTAGAAGAGGCCCAGGGGTTTTTGCGTAAGGCTCTACCCCAGTTACATAAGGAGCTGAAGCTTAGCGAAAGGGGCTTTCAGGGATCTCCACCATCGGGTGGCATCATCCGGGAATACAATTTTACCTTTGAAAGAATTGTTAATGGTGTTCCCTATCCCCAGGATGGTGTTGGGATTCAAATTTCAGGGAAAACAGGGCAGGTTATAAGCTATCATTTCAAGTGGGACCACAAGTCCGGCTTTCCCCCGGCTGATGAAGTGATTTCTAAGGAAGAAGCCGAGAAAATCATGATGGATAATGGGGCTTTGGAATTGATGTATAATTCCACTAACTCTCCCGGTGAAGGGGAAAAACCCAGGGTGAATCTGGTCCATGCAGTGAGGAATTCACATAATGTGCTGGTGGATGCCGTCACAGGGGAATACACCAAGAAAAGTTATCCCCTAATAGGTAGAGATTATGGGGCCCTAGGTGGTGTAGGAGCGGAAGACGAAAAAAGCAGGGAAGCGGACAACAGGCTGCTGCCCATTGAGGAAGAGGAGATAGGAAAAATAGCCAATCTACTATCAAAGGATGAGGCCCAGAGGTACGCATTGAAATCCTTTGATTTGCCCGAGGGCTTTAAACTCCGCGGCGCTAGATTATATCAGGATTATTTTGAGAAGGACAAAAGGCTTTGGGCTCTTGACTGGAATTTGGAAGATTCGGAGAATAATCAGGAAGGGCAAATAGGGGCTGAAATAAACGCCCATAATGGGGAGCTCATATCCTACTCAAAATGGATCCATTCGCCGGACGATGGGAAAAAAGAATTAAGATACAGCCCGAATCAAGCCAGGGAAATTGCAGAAAAATTCATCAAAAAACTCCAACCTGAGAAATTTAAGCAAATTAGGCTGTTGGAGGAAGCAGAGGAATACCGCCCCCTAATACAGGAGGAAAAATCCCATAACTGCCGATATATAAGAATTGTCAACGGTCTGCCCTTTTATGATGATGGATTCAGGGTTTCTGTGGACAGGGCCACAGGGGAAGTGACGAATTATAATTTACGGTGGAGGAGTGGGGATTTCCCTAAACCTAACAATGTTCTCAGCCCCCAAAAGGCCTTTGATATTTTACTGGGGACCAATAAATTGAAGATGGATTATCTAAAAACCCAGGAGCCCACTGCTTCGGGAAGACTCATTGAGGAAATGGGCCTCTTTTATCACCTGGCCGGAAGCGAGCCCATTATGGTGGATGCATTCACTGGTAATCTTCTAAAAAATTCCGGGGAAGTTTATGCAGTGTCCCATAGAAAATCCTTTACGGATATTTCCGGCCATCCTAACGAAAAAGATATAAATACACTTTTTGACCTAGGTGTAGTGGGGGGCAGCGGGGATAAATTTCATCCTGATCTTGCAGTTACCAACGGAGATTTTATAAAGATGCTGGTGCTTGCCAGCGGCTGGAATCCCGGTGAAGGGGAAAGGTTGGAAGGATTTGAGGATGATACCTATGGGCCTTATTACCAAACTGCTGTTCATCGGGGCGTTCTGGGGGCCGGGGATTTACCCCATCCCCGTCTAAATATGAATAGAATATCCGCATCCAGATTGATGCTGAGGGGTTTGGAACTGGGCAAGATTGCTGCCCTTGAGGGTATTTACAAAGTCCCTACGGGGGATGTAGAGGAAATCCCCTTGGAAGATAGGGGTTTTGCTGCCCTGGCCTTGAAACTAGATTTGTTAAACTCAGTTAATAACGACTTTTTCCCGGAGGGGGAAATAAATAGGGGTTCCGCTGCCGCCGCTGTAGTGAATTATATGCGTGCATTTAGCAGATAGGCGGGGAATTGGCGGTGAGAAGGGGCGCAGATTTTTCCCGGGACATCATCTTGATGTTCCGGGTTTAATATTTTATCGAAACTTTTTAGGGTTTCTGGCCCCGTTTCCTACCCCAGGGCTGTTTGCCGCAGCCATGTCCCCCACGGTCTATACGGTGAACATTAGGACCGTTACACTGGGGACAAACCATATCGATTCCCCTCTTGCTGGTTCCAAAGGGCACCTCAAAATGATGTCCGCAGCCGGAACAGTTGAATTTTCTTTTATGGATTTTATAATCCCCCCCCTCAATGAGGAGAACACTTCCCTCCACGAGGGCCTTGGCTACCTTTAGACGAGCACTGGACAGGACACGGTGAAATGTGGGCCTGGATATTTTCATCCTCACGGCACAACTCTCCTGATCCAATCCCTCCAAATCCTTCAATCTGATAGCTTCCAATTCCTCAACGGCTAAGTTTATTGTTTCTTTATCCCCTGCGGGGACACCGGCGGGTTTGAATTTATTGAAAAGGGGCATATTTTCTACCCAACGGGTTATTGGCCTTCTTGCCATTGACATTCCTCCCTATTTTATAATGACATGAAATTATGCTCATAAATATTATGGCATTTATTAAGCTGCAATGCAATTAAAGGTTTTTGGGAAAACCTGTGTAGTATATATAGAGGGGAGGTCAAGGGGCAGCGTAAGTACATTGGGGTCCTATCAATATTTTATTACTTGGGGCCCCCACGGCTCAATTTGATATACAAGAATGGAGGAGTGAATCGATGAAAAGAGTTTTTGTAATTGCCGTTGTTCTTGCCGTATTACTTTGCTGGTTAAGCCCGGCAGCGGCGCAGGAGGCTGAAGGCGTAGGGGCAACAGATGCAAGGCAAGTGGAGCTGACTCTCGGAAGTACAAAGGCGGTGGTGAATGGTGATGAGGTGACATTGGATGTTCCACCTAGGGTTGTGGATGGGACAACCCTCATGCCCCTGAGGTTTGTATGCGATGATGTTTTGGGTGCATCCGTGGGCTGGGATGAAGAGGAAAAAAAGGTTGTTGTGAATAAAGAAGGACGGGTGGTTGAACTTTGGATCGGGAAAAGGGATGCTCTGGTGGATGGGAAGGGGTATTCCATGCTCCAGGCCCCCATGGTGGAGAAAGGTCGCACTCTGCTCCCTTTGAGATTCCTGACAGAAAACTTTGGGCTTAAAACAGTTTACCACCCTTCCAGCAAAAAGATTGTGATCACACAGACAGAGCCCGAAATCTCAGAACCCGTGGCAGATTTTGAGTTTACGAAGGACAGCATCCGTGCCGGTGAAGGGCTTCGGGTGATTGACAGGAGCTATGATCCTGACGGCGGCATCATTATGGACAGGCTTTGGGAAATAGAAAGGGAGAGCGGAGACAAAAAGCAGGTTTCTGATTTAAGTGATTACTTCCCCGTGAGAAGCCCAGGGAAATACATTATCCGGCTTCGGGTGATGGATGGGCAGGGCATCTGGAGCCAGTGGTTCCAAAGGGTGCTGGATGTGCGGCCTAACCAACCCCCAGTTATAACCTCTCTTTCTGCAAATCCCAGCAGGGCAGCTCAAGGGGAGGAAATTGAATTCTTCTATGATTATATTGATGAGGAGTTTGACAGCATTCAGGAGGAGCGTTGGGTTTATCGTTATAGGGAGCATTCCGGACAGATCCGGGAATTGGTTGGAAAACCTAGGGCATTGTTTGGTGCCAGGAGTTATGAGGTGGGTCTAAAGCTCAGGGATTCCTTCAATAACTGGAGTAAGGAAGCGGTGGTCACCGTGGATATGACCAGCGACAAAAAAATGTCCGAGCTGGAATATAGATTTTCTAAGCCAATTCCAGGGGATATAATCTTAAACCCCGATGCTTTGAATTTCAATAATTTCCCCAATGCAGATTGGGAAGTGGAACACGGCGGCCCAACCCTAATTATGAGCAACAGCCCAGAAACGGTGAATTCCACCGGTGTTTTATACGAGGACACTGCGGAGGGGCCGGTGAGGCTCTTTTACCACCATGTGAATAATACTGGGGAAAATAAAGAGTTGGCCCTATGGGTAAAGAATAGGGGAAACAGGCCGGTGAGGCTGACATTAGAGAGGGCCGGCACCGGGGGTCCGTCAAAGGATGAGATGTTCATGGGGCAGAGGGTGGTGTCCACGTACTTTGAATCTTCGGAAAACAGGGTATTGGAAATTGCTCCGGGCAAGACCATTTCCCTGGGTAACATCCTTGGCCTGAGGGCCATGAAGCCCCGTGAGATGCTCTCTGGTATGGTGGATATGGAATGCAGCGGGCCTTTGACCTTTACAGTGGCAATGATCGAGGAAGGGCAAACCTATTTGACTCCTCTGCCTGTTCTACCCTCCGATGGGATCCACGTGCGGGGTACCTTTGAAAACAGTGATGTTTTAATAAATATTGCCCAGGACGGAGAACAATCGGAAAAGATGATTTTGGGCAGGGGTATGGATAAGGATCATTTCCTACAGGGTTACGATGCTTTGGGTAGGCGGGAAGTGGTGAACCATGGTAATTATGGGGTAGTTTACAAGACGGAGTTTGTCAGCGATACGCCCACGGGTATTTTGGTTAATCCCCGGGGTTCAGGTTTTAGGGGAGCCATCTCCGGCTTGGATGGGGAGTCTTACGTGGTTCCTGATAAAGGAGTACTTAATTTCTATGGTGCCGCGGCGGTTGTGGGGGTATCTCCGGAGGGGAAGATATCTAGATTTGTATATACCCCGGCCGGCGGCTCCGATACCCCAGTGATCTTCGCTTTTATACCTAAAGGGGAATGGTAGATTAGATATATAAACAGGATGGATCCTGGCGGCATAAAAGATGCCGCCTTTTTTTCTCCTTGACACATGGGGGGTAAAAAATGTTAGTCTAATGTAACCAACTGCACAAGGAAAGGGGAGAAGCATCATGGTGGGACATTTTCTTCATGCCGAAAATTCCATGTTTTTGATCATTGATCTGCAGGAAAAACTAATGAAAAAAATGAAATATTCCAATATGGTTTATGAGAACACAATATTATTTACAAACCTTTGCAAGCTGCTGGACATACCCATTGCTGTTACGGAACAGTACCCTAAGGGGTTGGGGTGTACGGCGGCTCCCATAGCCGATGAATTGGGCCTGTTTCAGCCGCTGGAAAAGATAAGTTTTTCAGCATGTACCGAGGATATATTAGATGAATTGAGGAAATATAATCGAAGGCAGATTCTTGTTGCCGGCAGTGAGACTCATATCTGTGTTTTTCAAACAGTGAGGGATTTACTGGCATCGGGGTTTGAGGTCTACATTTTATCAGATGCCGTCTGCTCTCGATTTAAAAATAATTACAAAAACGGTATCCGTCTCATGGAGAGGGAAGGGGCCATAATTACCGACACTGAAACTGCCATCTATGATCTGTTGAAGGAAGCGGGAACTCCAGAATTCAAGGCAATGCTGCCCCTGATAAAATAGAAACATCGATTAAAGGGATAGTGACAATGAAGCTTCCCAGTGTAGGCCAGGAGATCTGTTTTCAGACATTGGGCTTTGGCTGCTTCTTCGTGTTAAATTGTCAAGCCGCGATGTGTTATAATATTCTTAAATTCTGATTTACATAGGAAAGGAGAATTAATGGAACTGTTCATCCATTTTCTTTCTACCGTAGTATTCCCTGTTTTCATTATTCTTTTGGCGGTAGTTATTTTGCTGGAACAGCGGGATCCGACCAAAACCGTTGCTTGGCTGATGGTGCTGTTATTTCTCCCCTTCCTCGGCTTTATTCTCTATATGATTTTTGGGGAGAGTTGGCGGAAAAACAGATGGATTAAAGAGAAAGAGTTGATCGATTATACAGTTTTGGAAGGGCTCATTGAAAAACATATGGATGCCATTTTAGATAATGATATGGTTAATTATGTTCTGGGCTCCAAGGAACGACTCATGTATCTGCTGGTCCACAGCGCCGATGCACCTCTCACAATAAACAATAGGCTCACAGTTCTTAAAGATGCTTCGGAAAAATATCCGGAGCTTTTTAAAATGATCGATGAGGCGGAACATCATATTCATCTTGAGTATTACATTATCCGGGATGATTGGGTGGGCAATGAATTAGTCGACAGGCTCATAAAAAAGGCAAAGGAAGGCGTGGAAGTAAGGCTTTTGTACGATGGGGTGGGCAGCGCGAGATTTGGCAGAAACAATAGAAAAAAACTACGGAAAGCCGGGGTTAATGCCCAGGTGTTCCTGCCGGTTTGGTTCCCCTTTCTGAACAGCAAGCTCAATTATCGCGATCACCGCAAAATTGTAGTGGTGGATGGGAAAAAGGCATTGGTGGGGGGGATCAATATTGGGAAGGAATATCTTGGTTTAGATAAGCGTTTTGGCTATTGGCGGGACACCCATCTCAAAATTGAGGGGGATGGGGTATACAGCCTGCAGCTGATATTTTTATTGGACTGGTATTTTGTTGCCAGGGAGAATATAGATTTCATAAAATATTTTCCCAAGCAGGAGACATACCCAGAGAATAATTATATTCAAATAGCCGCCAGCGGCCCTGACTCCGAATGGGAGTCAATTCATAAGGTTTATTTTTCCATCATTTCCACGGCGGAGGACAGCCTATATATCACATCCCCATATTTTATCCCCGACGAAAGTATACTGATGGCATTGAAAACAGCTGGCCTCAGCGGTGTGGATACAAGACTTTTGATTCCCGCCGTGCCTGATTATAAAATCGTCTACTGGGCATCCCATTCATATCTAAGGGAAATAATGGAGGCCGGGGTGAGGGTGTATCTTTATGAGAAGGGGTTCATACACTCAAAGGTGATCATATCCGATGGGATGATCGCCTCCGTGGGGACAGCCAATATGGATTTACGCAGCTTCCATCATAATTTTGAGGCCAATGCCTTCGTCTATGACCGTGATGTGGTAGAGGATATTGAAGCACAATTTTTTGAAGATCTTGAGCACAGCCGGGAGTTGATTCTTGAGGATTATATCCAGAAGGCTTTGCATGTACGCCTTAGGGAGTCTGTTGCAAGGCTGCTGTCACCTTTATTGTAGTTTGTCTGAGGCTGTTATCATCATGGAATGGATGGCTTCACAGCCTGTGTTCCAGGAAAGTTGGTGATTCCATGTCTTATTCTCAAAAAGCAAAAAACGAACTAGCAAGGAAAATGCCGGGGCGGGAATGCTGTCAAAGGGCGGAATTCCGGGCATTTATCGAAATAAACTCATCTATAGTTTCCGATTCAAAGGATAATTTGCAGCTTAGGTTTACTACAAAAAATGCATCTGCGGCAAGGAAAGTTTTTAAGCTCAATAAATTGGTTTTCGGTGATGCTTCCAGGATCAATATTAGGAAAAATAGAAGTTCCAATATTAACAATTTATATATCGTTAGGATCTCTGTCAATACGGAAAATAAGAAGGCTGAGGAAAGAGAAATACCGGACTTAGTGGATATTGGGGAAGAACATAATGCTGTCTTAGGCAATCAGGGTCTCTGGGATTGCTGCACGCGAGCATATCTTAGGGGAGCCTTTTTGGCCGGGGGATCCCTTGTAGATCCCAAAAAGGCCTATCATTTAGAAATCAGAAGTTCTAGGGAGAATATCTCGCATGGTCTCTTGACCCATATGGGCAGATTCCACCTAGAACCGGGGATCAGCCGTAGAAAGCAGTGGTATGTGGTGTATCTAAAAGAGGCTGACCGTATCGCGGATTTTTTGAATGCGGTGGGGGCCCATACCACATTGCTGGATTTTGAGGATATCCGTGTCTATAAGGGTGTGCGAAACAGGGTCAATAGGTTGGTAAATTGTGAGACGGCTAATATGAGCAAGAGTATCAACGCCTCTTTGATGCAAATTGATGCCATCAGGACTATCAGGGATACCGTTGGTCTGGAGAAATTACCCGAGGGTTTGTATGAGATTGCAAAATTGCGGCTGGAAAATGCCGATGCAAGCCTGAAGGAGTTGGGGGAGATCCATCACCCTCCTATGAGCAAGCCCAGTGTCAACTATAGGATGCGCAAACTCATGTCCATGGCAAATAAAATAAAAAGCGGTAAATGCCTGGAGGGGTGAATATGCGTAATCTAGAATATTATCCTGTGGAGGGGGCTAACTCCCTCTGGCACTGGCCTAAATTTGTAAACCCGCTAAAAGTAATAAAAAATTTTCTGATTATCCAAATATGCCGCTACAGCCCCTCCCTGAGGCTGAAGATCCTGCTGTCTCGTTTGTTTCTTCGTTCGAAGGTGGGGAAAAATACTTCTTTGGGGCTCATGGTGATGTTTGATATCTTTTTTCCTGAGAGGATCAAAATAGGCGAGAATGTTATTGTGGGGTATAACTCCACCATTCTCTGTCATGAATGTATCCGCCATGAGTACAGGCTTGGGGATGTGGTTATTGAGGATAATGTAACTATCGGGGCAAATACAACCATTCTCCCCGGTGTGACCATCGGGGAAGGTGCGGTGGTATCTTCTTGTTCCTTGGTCAACAAGAATGTTCCTCCCAACAGCTTTGTTGGGGGTATTCCTGCAAAACCTTTAAAAAGAATCTCCTGAAGGGGAGAGCAGCCCAATGAATATATTTAACTTACTTAGAAATCCTTTTAGGAAATGGTTTTTAACTGTTTTGATTATTGTTAATATACTGGGATCCATATATGGATATTACTGGTATGCCGGCCAGCTGGCGGTAACACCAAAAAAACTATGGCTGTTCACTTTCGACAGTCCCTTCTCCACAACATTATTTGCCCTGGCTCTTTTGGGCATTAGTTTCGGTGTTAAAAACCGTATTCTTCAGCTGGTTGCCTACACATCAGTTATCAAATATGGCCTGTGGGCGGCGGTGGTGATTGTTCATTCCTGGTTAACCGGTATCGATCCCACCTGGATAACTGTCATGCTTTTGCTCACACATTTAGGTATGGCGGCGGAAGGGTTTATATTTATCCGCCACCTCCGTGTCTCCTACCAGCATCTGGCCTTTCTGTCCATTTGGTTTTTATTAAACGATTATATGGATTATGTCGTGGGTGTCCATCCTTATTTATATCATCCAGGACAATTCGGCACCGCGGCTGTTTCCGCCGTGGGGTTGACATTTTTACTGTTAATCTATGTATGGAGGTCCCGCTTGATCCAAAGGCATTTTATTTTCAAAAAGTAGCTGGACATTTCAGCCGGTCTTAAAGCCGGCTATTCTTTTGCACAGATATGTTGAGCGAATTCTCTTAAAGGAATATACACTTACATGACCTTTCCCTGACACATGGATATGGGTTTCTTTTGTTCTGGCTGTAAGAACCCCTTTTCTTATTTTTATCTCCATATTTCTTCCCTCAAGGAACTTCCCCAGCTTTTCTAAATTGATACCAAAGGGCAGCTTAAAGCTGGCTCTTTTGATATAGGGCACCGCTTCATTATTTGCAGGGTACATATTATCACCTCATATTAGTACTAGGCTTTATCAGCTGGTACTATTATATGGGGACTTCAGCCTAATAGTCAACCCTTTTATTGGAAAGGCATGGTCCTACCGCCGCTTTTATTAAAAGGATTCCCTACCCTTTTGTGGAATATTTCAATGGCGAAACTTACCAATGCCTATAGGGGTTATGTACATCTATTTATATTAATAAACATTAAATGAAATACTAATATTTATAGTAGGGTTCTCTACAATAATCCCCCTAAGAAATTGGTATATATTATTAGCCAATGTTAAAAATATTTTGGGATGAAAAGGAGGAAAAAGGGTGGCTGCTAAAATAGGTATCAATGGGTTTGGCAGGATCGGTAAGCTGGTTCTTCGGGCAGCATTACAAATTCCAGAGGTCGAGGTTGTGGCTGTGAACAACCTAACTCCGGCATCCATAAATGCGCATTTATTTAAGTATGACTCCGTTCACGGAGTATATGAGGGTGATGTTGACGCGGCGGATGATGCGATTATTGTAGATGGCAAGGAGATAAAATCCATCAATGAGGAAGACCCAGCAAACTTACCCTGGGGTGATCTGGGCGTGGATATCGTGGTCGAGGCCACAGGGATTTTTCGTGAGAGGGAGCAGGCTAAAACCCACATAACCGGGGGAGCGAAAAAGGTCATTATCACGGCCCCGGGAAAAAATGAGGATGTCACTGTAGTGATGGGTGTAAATGAGGAGGATTACGATCCCCAAAAGCATCATATAATTTCAAATGCCTCCTGTACCACCAACTGCCTGGCTCCGGTGGCTAAGGTGCTGGATGAGGAGTTGGGGATCAATCGGGGTCTAATGACCACCATTCATGCATATACTACTGACCAGCGAGTTTTGGATGCCAGCCATAGGGATCTGAGGCGGGCTAGGGCTGCTGCCTTATCAATTATCCCCACTACCACCGGGGCGGCCAAGGCCGTATCTCAGGTATTGCCCCAACTGGAGGGGAAGCTCAATGGTTTTGCTGTTAGGGTACCCGTGCCAAATGTTTCCGTGGTGGATCTTGTAATAAATACAGATAAAAAGGCAAGTAGGGATGATGTCAACAGGGTATTTAGGGAGGCTGCGGAGGGGCCCATGAAGGGTATCCTTGCTTATACAGAGGATCCCCTGGTCTCTCAGGATTACAATGGCAACCCATATTCGTCTATTGTGGATGGCTTGTCCACCATGGTAATAGATGATCAGTTGGTCAAAGTCGTTGCCTGGTATGATAATGAATGGGCTTATTCCATGCGGGTGGTGGAGTTTGCGAGGTATATTGCAAAAAAAGGACTCTAATTGGAGGCGAATTGAGTGGGGAAGATGAGTGTTCGGGATATTGATGTTCGATCGAAGCGTGTGCTTGTAAGGGTCGACTTCAATGTACCCCTAGAAGGAAACAGGGTGGCTGTTGCCACCCGTATTCGTGCGTCTTTGCCGACCATCAGATATCTGATTGAAAATGGTGCAAAGATAATTTTGGTTTCTCATCTTGGGCGACCCAATGGAAAGTTTGACCCACGGCTGAAGATGGATCCCATTGCCAAGAAGCTGGGCGAATTTTTGAATATGGAGATCAAGAAAATTGGCACCTGTGTGGGGCCGGAAGCCCGGGCGGCGGCGGAACAGCTGTCCCCCGGAGAGATTTTACTGTTGGAAAATGTGCGTTTTTATATAGAAGAGCAGGATAATGACCCGGTTTTTGCAAGGGAACTGGCGGACCTGGCAGAAATTTATGTAAATGATGCCTTTGGGACCGCCCACAGATCCCATGCTTCCACTGTGGGTGTGACTCGTCATTTACCAGCTGTGGCCGGTTTACTCCTTGAAAAAGAAATTTCCGTGATGGGGGGAATCCTGGAGGATCCGAAGCACCCTGCGGCAGCGGTTGTAGGGGGGGCAAAAATCGCCGATAAATTGAGTGTGCTGAAAAATTTTCTAAATATCGTGGATTTTTTAGCCCTGGGTGGAGGGATAGCCAATACATTTCTGCTGGCAAAGGGTATTGATATTGGATCCTCCTTGGTGGAAAGGGATAAAGTTGATGTGGCCATGGAGGTAATAGAGGAAGCCGATTCAAATGGAGTGGGTTTCCTTCTGCCGGAAGATGTAATTACTGCAAAAAAGATATCCGCAGAAGCCGAGATAAATTCCGTATCGGTGGATGAAATCCCCGGCGATGAACTGGTATTGGACATTGGCCCAAAGACGGCGGAAAGGTATGCGGCAATGCTGAAGGAAGTAAAATCTTGTATCTGGGTGGGCCCCATGGGGGTTTTTGAGAGGGATGCTTTTGCAAAGGGCACCAAAAAAGTTGCCGAAGCAGTGGCCGGTGTGGAAACCAGCATTGTGGGGGGAGGGGACACTGCCTCCGCAGCTGAGAAAGCAGGTGTTTCTGATAGAATAACCCATATTTCCACAGGCGGCAGTGCTTCTTTGGAATTTCTAGGTGGAGGTAGGCTGCCCGGTATTGAATGTTTGAAGGAAAAGCAATCAGTGTTTTGAAACATTTTATGCTGTATATGATTTAAAGCTTAGGGGGAGTGATTTTAATGCGTACTCCTGTTGTTGCAGGGAATTGGAAGATGCATCTAACCCGGGAAGAGGCCGCCGGCCTTACAAGGGATATAAAGGAAAAGGTTGGGGGCGAGGAAAATGTCAAGGTTATACTCTGCCCCCCCTTTACTGCCCTGGATGGAATAGTTGGGGAATGTAGGGGGTCAAATATCCAGGTGGGTGCCCAGAATATGCACTGGGAGGATGAAGGGGCCTTCACCGGGGAGATATCCCCATTGATGCTGAAGGATATCGGCTGTAAATACGTTATCCTGGGACACTCGGAGAGGCGGCATGTCTTTGGCGAAACCGATGAAGATGTTAATAAAAAGCTGCTTTCTGCCGTGAGGCATAATATCAGACCCATTCTCTGTGTGGGTGAAACCTTGGAGCAGAGGGAGGAAGGGGTCACAGATACGACATGCAGGGAACAGCTGGAGAAGGGCCTTGAAGGTCTCTCCCAGGAAAATGCGGAGAACATTATTATTGCCTATGAGCCGGTGTGGGCCATAGGGACGGGAAAGTCGGCATCAGCTAAGGATGCGGAGCATGTGAATAATTATATCCGTATAATTTTATCCGGGATATTCAGCAAAGCGGCGGAGTTAATCCCGATTTTATACGGCGGAAGTGTGAAGCCGGATAATATTGATGAGCTGATGGCACAGCCGAATATTGACGGGGTTTTGGTGGGGGGAGCAAGCCTGAATGGGGATAGTTTT
Organism: Clostridia bacterium; assembly: GCA_012519005.1. GTDB lineage: Bacteria > Bacillota > DTU086 > DTU086 > DTU086 > JAAYRB01. Next base: position 7,495 of record JAAYRB010000156.1, on the reverse strand, counting down.
ACTGAAATAATCAGAAAATCTGCTTTAAAAACCAGTTGACTATACATAGGGCAGACTCCTGTTTCGTTTTTAGAAAGAAGGGGTTAAACTTGGGATCAAGTAAACCGATAATACTGATGATCATGGATGGCTGGGGTATAAGTAATGAATCAGCAGGGAATGCCGTGGCCCAAGCAGATACCCCCAACTATGATTATTTGCTCAGGAAGTATCCTTGGACTACTCTTATGTCCTCCGGGGGGGCCGTGGGCCTCCCGGAAGGGCAGATGGGCAATTCCGAGGTGGGGCACTTAAACATAGGTGCAGGTCGGGTGGTATATCAAGATTTTTCCCGTATAGGTAAGGCCGTTGAAAGCGGGGAATTTTTCGAAAACGAGACCCTTGACAAGGCGGTGAAAGCCGCCAAAGAAAGGGGTCGGAATTTGCATCTTATGGGCCTTCTCTCCGATGGAGGAGTGCACAGCCATATAGATCACCTTTTTGCTTTATTGGATCTGGTCAGAGGACAAGGTCTCGATAGGGTTTTTGTCCATGCATTTCTGGACGGTAGGGATGTACCCCCGGACAATGCCCGGGAGTATATAGAATCCCTAGAGGACAAGATCAAGGCTGACAGTGTAGGGCAAATTGCAACGGTGATGGGAAGATACTACGCCATGGACCGTGATAATAGATGGGATAGAACAGAAAGAGCATATAGGGCCATGGTGATGGGAGAGGGAATAAAGGCAAGCACCGCCGCGACCGCCGTAGGACAATCCTATGAGAGAGGGGACACGGACGAATTTATGGAACCCACCGTTTTAGTGGATAGCGGGGGTGTTCCCCTGGGAAAGGTGGAAAAAGGAGATTCCATAATTTTTTATAATTTCCGAGCAGATAGGGCCAGGCAGATTACTCGCGCTTTTGTAGATGGAGATTTCAAAGCTTTCAATCGGCCCACCGGCTATCTTGACCCCAATTTTGTGTGCATGACTCAATACGACAAGGATATAGATGCCCCCATAGCCTTTCCTCCGGTGAATCTAAGGAATACACTAGGGGAGGTCTTAGCAGGGCACGGCAAAAAACAATTGAGGGTGGCGGAAACGGAAAAATATGCCCATGTCACCTTCTTTTTTAATGGCGGGGTAGAAAAAGAGAATAAGGGTGAAGATAGGATTTTGGTCCCTTCACCAAAGGTTGCCACTTATGATTTGAAACCGGAGATGAGTGCTTTTCTGGTGACGGACAAGGTAATTAAGGCGATAGAGGAAGGGGCCCATGATGTAATTATAGTGAATTATGCAAACCCCGACATGGTGGGACATACAGGTATTATGGAAGCCGCCAAGATCTCGGTGGAGACGGTGGATAAATGTCTTGGCCTAATCATGGATGAGGTCAAATGTAGGGGTGGGATCTTACTTCTTACATCTGATCATGGAAATGTAGAGAGCATTGTTGATGAGAAGGGCGCACCCCATACGGCACACACATTGAATCCCGTGCCCTTTGTGCTTTTTGGCGACGATTTAATTAATAAAGATCTTAGGGATGGCGGGTCATTGAAGGATATAGCCGTGACCCTGCTTTCTTTGATGGACATACCTGTTCCCCGGGAGATGACGGGTGAAAATTTGATAATTAGTTAGGAGGAGGCAAAAACTATGGCTGTTATCACAGATGTTATAGCCAGGGAAATACTTGACAGCAGGGGCAATCCTACGGTTGAAGTGGAGGTTGTTGTTGAGGAGGAAGTGATTGGTAGGGCGGCGGTCCCATCGGGGGCATCCACAGGTTCGTATGAGGCTGTGGAGCTGCGGGATGGTAAAAAGGATCGTTATTTAGGCAAGGGTGTTGAAACGGCGGTGGGAAATGTCAACGCCATCATTGTTCCTGAGCTCATGGGGATGCAGGCAGATGATCAGATTGGCATAGACAGTATGATGATAGAGCTGGATGGCACTGAGAATAAATCCAAATTGGGTGCCAATGCTATACTTGGGGTATCCATGGCCGCGGCGAAAGCGGCTGCCCTGTACTACGGCCTGCCTTTGTACCAATACCTTGGTGGAGTTAATTCCAAACAGCTTCCTGTTCCTATGCTGAATATTCTTAACGGCGGCGAGCATGCGGATAATAATGTGGATATTCAGGAGTTCATGGTAATGCCTGTGGGCGCGGGAAATTTTCGCGAGGCCCTGAGGATGGGTACAGAAGTTTTTCACAATTTGAGAAAGGTCCTAAAGAGCAAGGGATACAGCACCACCGTTGGGGATGAGGGGGGCTTCGCCCCGAATCTCAAATCCAATGAGGAAGCCCTGGATGTCATCATTGAGGCAATCGAAAAGGCGGGGTATAAGCCAAAGGATGATTTTGTCCTGGCCTTGGATGTAGCGGCCAGCGAGCTGTACAGGGATGGGAAATACATATTCGCCGCCGGGGATAAATCCAGGGATTCCCAGGAGATGGTTAAATTCTATAGTGAATTGATTGATAAATACCCCATCGAATCCATTGAGGATGGTCTGGCGGAGGATGACTGGAACGGCTGGAAAATACTTACTGAAGAGCTGGGCAAGAAGGTACAATTGGTGGGGGACGATTTATTTGTAACAAATACCAACAAATTAGCACAGGGAATCCAAATGGATGTTGCGAATTCAATCCTTATAAAGGTTAACCAGATCGGGACCCTGACAGAAACCTTTGACTGTATAGAGTTGGCGAAAAGGGCAGGGTATACCTGTGTGATATCCCATCGCTCCGGGGAAACGGAGGACACCACTATTGCAGATATAGCCGTGGCAGCCAGTGCTGGTCAGATTAAGACCGGGGCGCCCTCCCGTACCGACCGGGTGGCAAAATACAATCAGCTGCTCCGTATAGAGGAGGAGTTGGATGTTTTTGCTGAATACTATGGCAAAGAGGTATTTTTACATGGGGGCTTTCGTTGAATGATTGCATAAGGTAATCGGTTTAACTGGGTAGTTTAGGGTGGGTGGGGCAGATAATTGCATCTGTAATTAGCAATTGCCGCCTCTACCTACCCCTATTGTTGTATTTTACCATTGTTTATGTTAAAATGGGGTTATTGTTCCCGGCGGGAGGTGAAATTGTTTGAGGACGGCGTTGACTGTAATGCAGGTTTTGACGGCACTAGGGGTGATAGCTTCTGTTTTACTCCAATCAGGAAGAAGCGCCGGTATTTCGGGGGCCATAGCCGGAGGGGCTGAGACCTTCTTTGGTAAGAAAAAGGGTATGGACAGCCTTCTGCAAAAGGCCACCGCAGTATCAGCCATATCCTTTCTGCTGTTGACACTTTTTCTTTCCATTATTTGATCATGTATCTTCTTTGGGTATTGATAAATCTTGGGAGGTGTGCTTTTTAAGATGCTTACATCGCCATATCTGGCTCCCGTTTTCGGAATTATAGGACTTCTTTTTGCGCTGTTTTTAGCTAATAAGGTTACACAATCTGAATTGGGATCCAAGGAGATAGAGAGACTGACCAATGCCATTCAAGAAGGTTCAATGGCTTTTTTAAAGCGGCAATATAAAACACTAGCCATTTTTGTAGTGGTTTTAACTGCTATTATACTTATCGCTGGAAATGTCGTGAAAGACCCTGACAGCCTACAGCCTGCCACCGCCGTTGCTTTTATTGTGGGTGCCATATGTTCGGCTCTGGCGGGTTATGTTGGCATGAACGTTGCAACCAAGGCCAATGGCCGGACCACTAATGCGGCCAGGGAAGGCGCCAATAAAGCCCTGGGCGTTGCTTTTGCCGGTGGTGCTGTGATGGGTATGTCAGTGGTGGGCCTGGGCCTCCTAGGTCTGGGAATCATTAACATATTATTCGACAATCCTTCCGTCGTGAATGGGTTTGCACTGGGTGCCAGTTCCATCGCACTCTTCGGCCGTGTGGGTGGGGGTATTTATACCAAGGCCGCTGATGTGGGTGCTGACCTAGTAGGAAAAGTGGAAGCCGGGATACCTGAGGATGACCCACGAAACCCAGCAACAATTGCAGATAATGTGGGGGACAACGTCGGGGATGTAGCCGGTATGGGTGCGGACCTTTTCGAATCCTATGTTGGTTCCATCGTTGCGGCAATAGCTCTATCAGTGAGTCTCAGTATTACAAACGGCGGCGTGCTGCCACTGATGGTGGCTGGATTTGGTCTTTTGGCCTCAGGTATTGCAACTTTTTTTGTTAGAACCGGGGAAAAGGCCGATGCTCAGAAAGCCCTGAATACCGCTACCATGGTTGCCAGCCTGCTGACCATCGTTGCCATCTATTTCCTTAGCACAACCCTAATTCCGGGGGAATTCGGTTTCGGGGTATTTGTGGCTTCGGTTTCCGGGTTGGTGGCAGGATTTTTAATTGGAAAAATCACGGAGTATTTTACATCGGAAAAGTACAAGCCTGTTCAAAGTATTGCAGAGGCTTCTCAAACAGGTACCGCAACAAATATTATTACTGGCTTGGCTTCTGGAATGATGAGCACGGCGGCACCGATTTTTGTGATCGTCGTGGCAATATTAACTGCCTATAAATATGCGGGGCTCTATGGTATCGCCATGTCCGCCGTGGGCATGCTGTCCACAACCGGGGTAACCGTAGCAGTGGATGCCTATGGTCCTATTGCGGACAACGCCGGCGGTATCGCGGAGATGTCCGGGCAGGATCCAAAGGTGCGTGAGGTTACAGACGCCCTGGATGCGGTGGGGAACACCACTGCGGCTATCGGGAAGGGCTTTGCTATTGGTTCAGCCGCTCTGACTGCTTTAGCACTTTTCTCCGCATATACTCAGGCCGCCGGTATCCAATCCATCGATATTATGTCACCTAAGGTTGTGGCGGGTCTTTTCATAGGTGGAATGCTTCCCTTCCTGTTTTCGGCCCTTACTATGCAGGCCGTGGGTCGTGCCGCCTTTGATATGATTGAAGAAGTCAGAAGGCAGTTTAGAGAGATCCCCGGTATAATGGAGGGGACGGCAGAACCAGATTATGCCAACTGTGTTCATATAAGTACCGGTGCGGCCCTCAGGGAAATGGTTATTCCCGGACTCATGGCCGTTGTATTCCCTCTAGCCGTGGGTCTCATACCTGCATTGGGTAAGGAAGCCCTTGGGGGTATGTTGGCGGGTGCACTGGTCACAGGATTTTTGATGGCCATCATGATGGCCAATGCCGGTGGGGCATGGGATAATGCAAAGAAATTTATCGAAACCGGAGAATATGGAGGTAAGGGTTCGGAGGCCCATGAAGCGGCGGTGAATGGTGATACCGTTGGGGACCCCTTCAAAGATACATCGGGACCCTCCATCAATATATTGATTAAGCTGATGACTATTGTTGCTCTGGTCTTTGCTCCGCTGTTCATGTAATGTGAGAGGTATTTCATATTGATTTTGGATAAGGTGTTGGGCAATCATTGTCCAACACCTTATTTTTAGAGAGCTGTATTGATTATAAATTATTCATTGGGAGTAAATGCTTTAACTATGATAAATTATTTATAAATGTTTACTGGGAGGCATTATGGATGATAACTAGGGAAGAAGGATATAAAATTTTAAAAAAGAACCTGAAGAATAACAACTTGATAAAACATTGTCTTGCCGTGGAAGCCGTTATGAAGAGTCTGGCCGGTCATTTCTCGGAGGATGAGGAGCTGTGGGCCTTGACGGGGCTGCTGCATGATATTGATTATGAGGAAACGGCGGATGATCCCGAGAGGCATTCCCTGGTGGGCGGCGAGATGCTGGAGGAAATGGGTTTTCCGGAAGAACTAGTATATGCCGTAAAGGCCCACAACGAAGTGCATGGTCTTGAATTGAAGAGTACATTGGACAAGGCGTTATTTGCCGTGGACCCCCTCACGGGTCTCATTGTGGCAGCCGCATTGATCAGCCCAGAAAAAAAGCTCAAAGCTATAGACACGCAGTTTGTTCTAAACAGATTCAAGGAATCTTCCTTTGCCCGGGGGGCCAATAGGGATCAGATCCAGTATTGTGAGCAGCTGGGCTTCCAACTGGAGGATTTTATAGGGATAGGCTTAGAGGCAATGAAAAGTATTTCTGACGAATTGGGGCTGTGAGTCCCAATTGAAAACAACTGTTTGAATACAAGTGGAGGACTATTATGATAAAGAAAGAAGAGTTAATTGCTTATATGGAAAAGGGTAGTTATAAGCCCATGGCAGCCCAGGAACTTATCAATTCCCTGGGGATTGACGATATTCAGGGTTTTTTGCGGCTTTTGAACACTCTTGAGAAGGATGGTAGGATTGTTTTTACCCGAAAACATCGTTATGGCTTGCCGGAGAGAATGGGTCTCGTAATTGGGAGACTTCATGGTAATCGGAAAGGCTTTGGTTTTGTAATTCCCAATGACCCTGTTTGCAGGGATATACATATCAGCCTGGATAATATGAATGGGGCTATGCACAATGACAGGGTTATGGTCAGACTTAATCACTCTAGAAAGGCACACCCGGAGGGGGAAGTAATCAGAGTCCTGGAGAGAGCCAACAACCAGGTGGTAGGAACCTTTGAAAAGAGTAAGAATTTTGGATTTGTTGTGCCCGACGATACTAGGATATACCATGATGTTTTTATCCCCCTAGGAGAGGAAGAAGAGGCAGGCAATTTTGATAAGGTAGTGGTGGAGATCACTCGGTGGCCGCAAAAACACAGGAGCCCTGAGGGGCGGGTGGTGGAAGTCCTAGGCCGCTCCGGAATGCCGGGGGTTGACATTCTTTCTATTATCAGAAAATTCAATCTTCCTCTTGAATTTCCGAAAAAGGTTTTGAAAGTTGTTGATGTTATCCCTCAGGAGGTCACTGAAGGTGATCTGGAAGGCCGTAGGGATTTGCGAAGTTTGAAAACGGTAACCATAGATGGTGCTGATGCAAAGGACTTAGATGATGCCATATCCATAGATTTACTTGCCAATGGCAATTATGCCCTGTGGGTTCATATTGCCGATGTGAGTTATTATGTTAGAGAGGACGGCGTTTTAGATAGGGAAGCCTATAAGAGGGCAAACAGTGTTTACCTCGTTGATAGGGTGGTGCCCATGCTTCCTTCAGGTCTATCCAATGGTATCTGCAGTCTTAACGCTGGGGTGGACAGGCTGGCTGTTTCCGTGATGATGGAGGTGGATGGGCAGGGGAATGTGGTAAGACATGATGTTTGTCAATCGGTCATCAATGTTGATGAAAGGATGACCTATGACAATGTCCGTAAATTACTGCAGGAAGATGTCCCAGAATTATGGGAAAGATATTCTGACCTTGGGAATGAATTTAAGTGGATGCAGGAGCTGTGCGATATCCTAAAGAAAAAACGATCCCGGAGGGGGTCAATGGATTTTGATTTCCCAGAGGGCAAGGCCATCCTTGATCAGGAAGGAACCCCAACGGATATAGTTAGGGTGGATCGTTCTATTGCGGAAAATATTATTGAAGAATTTATGATTTTGACCAATGAAACTATTGCTGAG
>JAAYRB010000155.1 GCA_012519005.1 Clostridia bacterium | reverse complement strand
TCAATGATCAAGAATTGGTAAAAATCCTTGCAGAAAAATCCCCGGAACTGGTCCTGGAGCTGGAAAGGATGGGTGCACTCTTTCAGAGGGATGAGACTGGGGGAAAATATTTACTCCGCATTGATGGCGGGCATACCCACCCCAGATGCCCATATCTCGAAGACAGAACCGGTAGGGAAATGGTCAGGGCCATGGTCAGTGAGCTGAGGAAAAGGGATGTACCCTTCTATAAGAACATCATGATCACGGAATTGCTGAAGGATGGAGAGAGAATATCCGGTGCCGCCGGCATTTGCCTCGAAACATTGGAACCTGTCTTATTTGAATGTAAATCCATCATTCTCGCCACCGGTGGTGCAGGGATGATTTATGAGAACACCGATAATTCTATTGATTTGACCGGGGATGGCTATGCCCTGGGGCTTGAAGCGGGGGCCAGCCTGCGGGATATGGAATTCGTCCAGTTCTACCCCCTGGGATTCTTGTTTCCACCATCCCTGAAAGGGATGTTGGGAGGGCTGCTGTATTACTGCCGGCTCTATAATTCCCAAGGTGAGAGGTTTATGGAAAAATATGATCCCGAGAGATTGGAGCTATCCACCAGGGATAGGGTTTCCAGGGCAATAATGCAGGAAGTGAGGGAGGGCAGAGGCGGCCCACTGGGAGGAATATTTATTGATCTGACCTTCCAGGAACCGGGATTTGTCAAAAAGATGACACCGGGGCTCTATGAAACCTATGTAAATTTTGGCTTTGATCCAGAAAAAGAACAAATTGAGATGGCACCCACTGTTCACTTTTTCATGGGGGGCTTGGCCATAAACAAGGATTGGCAGACCCAGGTGCCCGGCCTCTTCGGAGCCGGGGAGGCTGCCGGAGGAATGCATGGGGGCAACCGCCTAAGCCAGAACGCCCTGGCGGAGATAATTGTCTCCGGTGCAGTATCCGGCGAGAATGCAGCCAAATATTCTCTGGGGCTGAGGAATGAGGAAGTCCACCTGGATCCCAAAATAGCTGAAGCCCAGGTTGATATGGTGGAAGAAATGATGAATCGGGATGAAGGGGTATCCCCTGTGGAAGTAAGGAAGAAGCTGCGGGAGATAATGACCGCCCATGTGGGAGTCTTCAGGACGGAGGAATCATTGAAGAAAGCCCTCAAGGAAATTGAAGAACTGGAAAAAACAGAAGTCAGGATTTCATCCAAGTCAAAATACATGAATAAGGAATTGATTGAAGCCATAGAAAATAGAAATATGTTTACAACCGCCAAAACCGTCGTACTCTCCGCCATCCACAGAAAGGAGAGCAGGGGGGCCCATTACAGGAGCGATTATCCAGAGACGGATAACAGCAATTACCTGCTCAATATTTTCTTAAGGAAGGATGGGGATGGGCTTACGGTGGATAAAAAGCCCACGGATCTTTCAATACTGGGATTGGAGGTGGAAGAATGAAAAAAGAAGTGAAAATTCTGAGATACAATCCCCAAATCGATGGGAAACCATATTATCAGGAATTTGAGTATGAGCATATGGAAGGCATGACCGTACTGGATATTTTGAACCAGATCTATGAGAATGTGGATTCCACATTGAGCTATTCCCACAGCTGCGGTAATGGTCACTGCGGTCTTTGCGGGGTGGTGGTCAATGGAAAAGCAGTGCTGGCGTGTAAAACACCGGCAGTTCCTGGTTCCACTATTGAGCCCCTAAGGAACATCAGTGTTGTAAAGGATCTAGTCATTGACCGGGAAGAATATGAAAGGAAGCTGCCAAAGTTGCGGTTGTTTCTGGAAAGACAATGTGCGGCGGCGGAGGAACCAGAAAAAATAGACATGGAGGCCTTTGATAAATTCAAGGTGGCCAGCAGATGTGTGGAATGTCTTTGCTGTGTGTCCGTATGTCCCGTGTTTAAGAAAAGCCCCCACCTCTTTGAGGGGCCCATGGCTTATATCCTGGAGGCAAGACATTATTATGACCCCCGGGATGATTTGAACAGAACCCTCATTTATGACACCCAGGGGGTTGAAAGATGTATATGCGAGACCTGCGATTTATGCTCTCGGGTGTGTATGCATAAAGTTGATCCCGCTGGGATTATGGGAGATATCAAAGGAACAATCTTGAAGGAAAGGGAGGGAGATGAATGACGGAGAAATTTGAGACCCAAAAGTTAAGCAGTTTAATTTTTACCTTTGCCGGTTTGACATTGAGTGTTACGGCCTTTCTTGTGGGCAGCAATGTGGGTATGAATCTCACACTTTCTAAGGGAATCCTTGCAATTATCATTGGAAATATAATTCTTGCCCTCTATGCTGGTTTCATCGGGGTGATCGGCAACAAAACCAAGGAATCCAGTACCATGATTTCCAGGCCCGTCTTTGGCACACACGGACAGATAATAACTTCCATGGTCATAGTGGTATTTCTCATGGGCTTCGTGGCAGTTTATTCCTCCATGTTGGGGATTTTGATCAATACATTGCTGCCCTTCATACCTGCCTATGTAGGAAATTTAATCTTTGTTGCCTGCATCTGTGCGTCCACCATTAGGGGATTTTCCGGTATGAGCAAGCTCAGTAGGGTGGGAGTGCCTTTACTGGGGCTGTTTGTCCTGTATGGATTATATCAAGTGAATCTAAATATGGGTCTGTCCGCAGTATTCACTGCCGTACCAACGGGGACGCTGGCCTTTGGCCTCATCATTTCTCAGGTGGTGGCGGTGTGGACTTCGGCGGCCACATTCAGTTCGGATATGACCAGGCTGGCTTTGAACCCTAAGCATGTCTTTATAACAACTTTCACCGCCTTTGGCCTTACATCTGTGTTGGAGATCATCGGTCTTGTTCTGGCCCTGGGTACTGGGGAGAGCGATCTAGTGAAGATACTTTCCAGCCTAAACATGGTGGTGCCGGCGTTATTTATCTATTTGCTGTTGATGTGGACCTCCGGCCAAAGCCTGCTGTACTCCTTTGCACTGGCTTTTGAGAATATTGCAAAGGTAATCATCAAGGACGGTAGGGAATATCCCTTCTCACTTCGGGTGGGGGTTGGCAGTATCATCGCATTTATTTTATCAGCCATCATGACCGCCTATGGGCTTACATCTTCTTTCAATGCCTTTTTGCTCACTATTGGTATAGCCATACCTTCCATTGGAGGGATATTGATCTCCCATTATCATATTGTGCAAAGGGATACATCCAGAGCCTTTGAAAACATGGTACCCTTTAGGGCCCACGCCTTTGCGGCTTGGATCTGTGGCATATTAGTGGCTAAATATGTTACTTTTGGGATACCTGCACTGAGCGGCATGCTGTCTGCCATGATAATTTATGCGCTTCTGAGCATGGCGCTGGGTGAAAAGGAAGGCAGCAGGGCCTTGGGCACCTAAAAGAGATAATCAAGAAGCGAAAAATTCCCCCCCAAGAATTATCACAAATTGCATAGATGGGATTTTTTAGCGGGACAGTAAATGTTTTGATAATGAAGCCCGGGAAAAGCGGATAATCACCGCCCCCGGGCTTAATTATTTTATAATTCCTGATTTGATAAAGGTTTATTCATCTCAACCAGATTCTTCTTAGGGATATTTTGCTCATGAGATTGACGCCCGATTCTTTGGATCTGTGCCGGATATACCCCATGAATTCCTTTACAAAATTCTCCCAAAGCATGACGATATTATTATTTTGATTGCTTTTCAGTAGGGGGATGCTCATATCAAGGGCCTCTTGCATCAGGGCAAGGGCCTGAATCATTTTGTTTTTAATATTCCTAAAGGTGATCCGGTCCATTTCATCCTCCAATTTTGAGTAGACATAAAATATATTGAATAAATTTACTAAAAACTAAGAGTCCTTATTTTACCTCAATCTCGGACTGTGGTGGGTTCAGCGGGGTACAGCTCCAACACGGGACGGCCGCCGCCCACATGCACAGTTGTTTTGGATTTTTTCTTTTCACCGCCTTTTTCCAATAGGGAATCTATCTTCCCGGCGGTTACCGCATTGGCTGTGAGAAGGGCCCAATCACCGAGCCCTATGGGCACCGTGGAAAACAAGGGCCTCATGAAGGGCAGATACACAGCGGCCGCCAGCATGGCAGTGGATAGGGCGGCAGCAGGTAAGATCAATGGATTATTTTTAACTTTTGCGCCGGTCATGGCATCCTTTGTTTTTCTCTCGTTGATTAAATTGAACACCCTATTTACCACCAATTGGGAGAAGGCCATGGTTCTGGCCCTACCCAGGGACCACCCACCCCACATCAACCCTCCGGTGAATAAACCTAGGGTATTGATACTGAAGAGTAAACCCTTTCTAAATATTGCCCCTCCTTCCCCGGAAAGGAATCTCCCCTCTGGGTTTAAAGGGGGTTTGCTCATATAATTTTCTTCCGGAGGGTCTGCCATCAAGGACATGGCCGGAAGGCTTTCTGTGACCAAATTCACCCACAGAATCTGCGCCGGGAGCAGAGGCGTGGGGAGTCCCATTGCCGTGGATGAAAATACCGTCAACAGCTGGCCTACGCTGCCGGATAGGATGTAACGGATGGATTTTGACAAATTCATCCCCACCGTCCGCCCTTCTTCAATACCATTCACAATGGTGACGAAATTATCATCGCTCAAAGTTATATCCGCCACTTCTCTTGTTACATCTGTCCCAGACAGGCCCATGGCGGCGGTATTTTTCCCTAAGGTTTTTCCACCACAAGCCGCCCTTCATGGCGGCGGTAAGAAGGGCGCCCTCCGTGGGATCCCCTATCACTTTCCACTGCCCCTTGGGGCCCAGCCGCAGCTCGGCATTGCAGCATAGGGCGGCGGCCTTCAGGGTTTTCAGCACATGGGAGTGGGCGTCCCGGTGTCCGTTGCTGGACCGGCTGACTATTCTTCCTTGGGGCTTATACCCTTCTCCGGTGACATCATAAAAATTATGGTCGATGTACAATTCCTTTACAGTCATCTCATTGGTGGTAAGGGTTCCCGTTTTATCAGTACAGATGGCTGTGGTGGAGCCAAGGGTTTCCACGGCGGACATATTTCTTACCACAGCATTTCTTTTTACCATCCTTTGCACACCCATGGTAAGGGCCACAGTCAATATGGCAGGGAGCCCTTCCGGTACGGCGCCCACGGCCAAACTTATTCCGCTTCTGAGTACCTCCCAAAAGGGTCTACCCCTAAAGAGGCTGATTACGCCAATAGCCCCTACGGAGGCCACCACCCAATGGGTGATTCTTTTACCCAAAATATCCAGCTGTTTCTGCAAACTGGTCTGTTCTTCTCGGACATCTTTTAAAAGCCCTGCGATTCTTCCCAGCTCTGTCCTCATCCCTGTGGTCACCACCAATGCCGTGGCCCTGCCCCCGATGATGCTGGTCCCGGAGAAAAGCATATTTACCTGATCTGCTATGGGGATCCCCTGGACCCCCTTTTCCCCGCCATCTTTCAATACGGGAATTGACTCCCCCGTTAGACAGGCCTCGTTGGTGGTGAGGTTAACAGCCTCAATTATCTTGGCGTCCGCCGGTACAATATCACCGGCACCAAGGCGAAGGATATCCCCGGGCACCAGATCCTTACTGGGGATTCTGAGGGTTTCCCCCTCCCTGAGTACGGTGGCTAGGGGTGAGGAAAGTTCCTTTAAGTTTTCAAGGGATTTTTCTGCACGGCAGCTTTGGGCGGCTTCCACCACTGCTTGGATGATTACTATAGCTGTGATGACCAAGGCATCGGTGGTTTCTCCCACTAAGAGAGAGACGCCGCCGGCAGCCAACAGGAGTTTTGACATGAAACCCCCCAGCGATTCCAAAACCACCTGCCAAAAGGAGGTTTTTTCACTTTCCGTCAATACATTGGGGCCGTGGGCCGCCAAACGCCTCCTTGCATCCCCATGGGTTAAACCGTTCTTGGCGCAGCTGCCCAGGAGGGCCAAAGCCTTAGGTCCATCCAGGACATGCCAGTGTATTGAATTTTCGCCGGGGACTCCTTGGGTATTATTGGTTAAGGGAGTTGGGACTGCCCCTTGGGTTTTTCCTCCGGGCTGGAGGGTTCGTTCTCTCCCTGGGCTTTTCCCACCGCCAAAAATCCATGACAATAACTGTCCTAGATCCGTTTTCTGCGGATTGTAATTCACCAGCAGCCTACCTGTTATGGGGTTCGCATGGCATATTTCCACCCCCGGAAATTTAGCCACCCTGTGGGCCATCCGGTTTGCCAGGCTTTGATTGTACAGCAAACCGGGTACACCGATTCTAAGGCGTCCTGGTATTAGGTGAAGGTCCATTTTATGCTGCAGATGAGCATGGTTAATTTGAATATCCACGTACAGCCTCCTGGGTTTGTGACAATTATTTTTTATTATTCCTGGTGCCGGGGTTTCTTAACCAAGGTTTGGGGTTGTAGTTTCTACAAAAGGATAAACATGGTGAGCGAAACACTTATAGACCTGTGGATTTTATTTCTGGGCAGCTGGTCCCAGCTGTGGGGGTATATGTCCACATAATCAGCGGGGCATTTTAAAAAGGGGCAGCCCTTTCGGGCTCCCCTAGGTAATTCTACTGCAAGGTTCCGCCCCCATCAGGAGGTAGGTTTCCATCTGTGGGGGGTACCGGCGGCACTGGATCCATATTAGAAAAATCTGTCGATACCGGCGGCGGTGGGCAAGGCTGCGGCTGCTGTCCGCTCACAAAGGATTTGGCTTTATCCACCATGGACATACCCTCTTCCAATGAACGCACTGCCACCGACTGCATACCGCTCCTGCCGGAGGTCAATAAGTAGAACAAAAAGGACGATCCTATGCCGCATAGGAACCCTTTTCTCTGTCCCTTATTGAGTATCTCCATCACTTTACCCAGCACTCCGGCGCCCGATGACGATTTTTTTTCTAAACCCTGCATCACCTGATCCAGCGGAACCCCCTGCCTCTGGGATTCTTCCGCCAGGATTCCGGCGATTTGCCCGGTATATGGTTGACCCTCAAGTATCTGGAGGGCCGCAAGCCCTTTTTTGATATCTTCTTTCATGTTGTCAATGGTGCGATAACGGGCATCTATCATCTGCTGTATTTTTTGGTCCGACAACGACCGATGCAGCCCCAGGGATTTGGCCAGTTGCTCCCCCTGCTGAAGTTGAATGTCGGATAAAATTTCATTTTTGACGCTGTCCTTAATAGTCCTGTAGATATTATCTTCGGTATAGGGGGAATATCCATCCCAATACCCCGGGGCATTGCGGCCTGACCCCCCCGGGGAACCTCTAAAATGCGGGGCTTCTCCACTGCCGCTCTGACGGAGTTCGGCCAATACCTCCCGCTTCACATCCTGGGCAATAGTACTTTGGTTCCTGTACATTGATGGGTCTCCTCCTTAACATGAATCATCTGTATTTGGATATATTCATTTCCGCCATTACGCTGTCTTTCACCGCCTGAATAAGGGCGGCATTTGGATCCCCATGATATGATTCCGACATATTTCCATATTCCCCGCGGTAGGGTGCCTCTCTCGTTTCCCTTTCGGCATCATAGTAGGGTCTTTCCCCTCTATCTATGTTCTCAGCGGATGAATCACTGTGGTAATAGGAATCCCCATGATTATGGGATCTTCCTTCTCCTTGAATTTGGTGTAGAACCTCATTTTTTATGGTCTCTATTAAGGATCTGTTCCACTGATGTGACTGTCCTTGTTGGTGGATGCCCAAATCCATGAGCACTTCTTGTTTAATGCTGTCAACCAAATTATGTTCCTGATGATGCCGTCCGTAGGTGCGGCTCAAATCCTGAAGTATTTCCTTTTTAATATCCTCCGCAAAGCTTTGTTTGGCGGACGGGTTTTTTCATTGGGAAGACCTCCTTAGTTTTAGTAACTTTTCCAATCACATTTATTATGGTAAATTTTAAGTTATTTATACCAAAAAAATAGAAGGCCGGGCTTCATATGGCAAAAATGAATAAATTCTATTACAGGGGAAGATTATTAGATGGGGGGCTTGCCTAATGTCGGGCCTCCAAAAAGCTATATTTAAAGAAGGGATGGATCGCCGTGTATTCAAATATGATAAATGACAGCGCAAATCTTGAGCGAATTATTCGGGATACCATAGAGAGGGAGATGGGTAGGGGACCCCAAGCCCCAAGGGATTATCAGATGCCCCCAGCGGCAAGGCAGTGGGAGGTTCAGGAGGGTCAATCCAATTTAGGACCCCAATATCCCGGACAAATAGAAGCCCGGCTGAGGGATATACATGACCCCCATGTTAGAAATATGGTGAGGATACTGCTCCAGGAGCCCAATATCGCCCAATATGTAGATCAAATGATCAATAACCCCCATGCCAAATATATCCCCGGTAGAAATGAAAAAGGCCAAATGGGGGATGGAGGCAAGGGAATATTATATGGTGTGGGAACAGTGGTACTTTTTGGCCTGCTTTTTCCCTCCTTTGGACAAAAGGTTCAGACTGTGTTTACCAGGACAGCCTTGGAGGGGGTAGAATTGGTCAACAAGGCCCGTTCCATGATGGCCAGGGCCAGGGAAGATATTGAGGATCTCATCGCCGAGGCAAGCATAGAGGGGCTGGGTAAAAAACAGCAGTAATGCATTCATATGCCAGTGGACATGGGCTTTGCCTGGATATCATGAAAATAAACCCCCAGCAGTATTCATGATTCTACATATCCCGATCCCAATCCCGTGATAAAATATACAGCAATGAGGGCCGCTGCCGGCGCCGAATAACTTATCTACCAGCAGTTTCTAGGAATGTTCACCATGCCGGTATTTAAGATGGTTGAAATAAAGGCCGCCGTCATGGTATAATAACCTGTCACCAAATTGGCAAACTGTTTGAAAGAGGTGAGGATAGTGAAAAAGGGAATTCATCCCGAATATGCAGAATGCAAGGTCTCCTGCTCCTGTGGGAACAGCTTTGAGACCCGTTCCACAAAGCCTGAGATCAGGGTGGAGATCTGTTCCAAATGCCATCCCTTCTATGCAGGAAAGAGACAAACCTTTTCTGAAAAGGGCGGCAGGGTAGAAAGGTTCAAACGTAAATATGGGCTTGAATAATGTGGGGCTGGAATTGGCTCCACTTTTTTGTATTATATGGGGTTCTTACATTGAACCTGCCATGCTCCATGACAATTGTCATTCCAAGGGCCTTGGATTATAATTATTATGGATATCATAGTATTGTCAGCCAAGATTGATAAGGGGGGAATTTGAATGTCCGAGACAATCCAATACGGCGGTCAAGCGGTTATGGAGGGTGTTATGATGAGGGGCCCCAGGAAGGTTGCCGTGGCGGTGAGAAACCCCAGGGGAGAAATAGTTGTGGAAGAAAAAACCCTCCAGCCGTGGTGGGAAAAATTCCCCATCTTTAAAAGACCTATTTTAAGAGGGTTTCTGGCATTGATAGAGGCCATGGTTTTGGGGATCAAAATGCTTACTTTCTCTGCAAATATATCCATGGACGAGGATGAGGAGGAGCTGAGCATATTTGAGCTGATCATTACCATCGGTGCCGCCGTGGGTTTAGCAGTGCTCCTGTTCATTGTTCTCCCCACAGTTATTGTCCATTACAGTGGGAAATACCTAACCCCCTTTTGGCAAAATTTATTGGAGGGGATTATCAGAATCGTGGTTTTCCTGGGTTACGTCCTGGCCATCTCATTTTTAAAGGATATTCGGAGGGTATTTGAGTATCATGGTGCGGAGCATAAGGTGATCCATGCTTTTGAAGCCGGTGAGGATATATCCCGGGTGGAAAATATTCAAAAGTACAGCACGCTGCATCCCCGGTGTGGGACAGCTTTTTTACTGATAGTTATGGTGCTCACCATATTTTTCTTCTCATTCCTGGGTTCCCCGGGCCTGTTTTACAGGATCCTTTCTAGGATACTGCTGCTGCCCTTGATAGCCGGGGCGGCCTATGAAATTATTAAAATATCGGCCAAGTATACCGATAAGGCATTTATACATCTGCTTATTCTTCCAGGCCTGTGGCTTCAGAAACTCACCACCAGGGAGCCCGATGCATCACAGCTGGAGGTGGCCATGAGGGCCCTGGCCGCCGTTCTACCTCCGGAAGAAAAAATTGAAATTCCCAGCCCCCAGGGTTAGCTGCCCCATGGGGAATAAAAAATCGCGGCAGAATAAATACCAAAGGGAGTGATATGTAATGTTTGAGAAGCTGGAAAGTATCGAAACAGAATATAAAGAATTGGAAAGAAAACTGGGCAGCCCGGAGGTAATTTCCAATCAGAATTTGCTTCAAAAATACGCCAAGGCCCATTCGGACCTGGGCCAGATAGTAAATACCTTTAGGGAATATAAAGAGGTGCTTCAGGAGTTGGAGGATGCGGAAATCCTTCAGCTGGAGGAGCAGGACCAGGAGTTTATGGAAATGGTGGAGGCGGAGGTAGAACAGCTGAGGGCCAGCAGGGTGGATCTGGAGGAAAGGCTGCGGGTGCTGCTCATTCCCAAGGATCCCTATGATGATAAAAACGTGATTATGGAGATCAGAGCCGGCGCCGGCGGGGATGAGGCCAGTTTATTTGCTGGGGATCTTTTTCGGATGTACAGCAGGTATTCGGAAAGACAGGGCTGGAAAACAGAGATCCTGGACAGCAGTCAAAGCGATCTTGGCGGCTTCAAGGAGATAATTTTCATGGTCAAGGGGAAGGGCGCCTACAGTAAGTTAAAATATGAGAGCGGGGTCCACAGGGTTCAGCGTATTCCCACCACTGAGTCCGGCGGGAGGATCCATACCTCCACCACCACGGTGGCCGTACTTCCCGAGGCGGAGGAAGTGGATGTGGAGATAGACCCCAATGACCTGCGCATAGATCTCTTCTGCTCCAGCGGCCCCGGTGGCCAATCGGTGAATACCACCCAATCAGCGGTACGTATCACCCATCTGCCTACGGGGATCGTGGTATCTTGTCAGGATGAAAAATCCCAGCATAAGAATAGGGATAGGGCTATGAAAGTTTTGAGGGCCCGGGTCATGGATAAGATGGAGGAGGAGCATAGAAGCGAAATCGACAGTGCCCGCCGGGATCAGGTGGGGACCGGGGATCGAAGCGAGAGGATACGTACCTATAATTACCCCCAGGGTAGGGTGTCAGATCATCGTATAGGTCTCACCCTTCATAAATTGGAGGCCGTACTGGATGGTGACTTAGATGAACTGGTGGAGGCTTTGGTGACCACCCAGCAGGCGGAAGAACTACAAAAGGTGGCTCAGTAGGGGATGACCATCAGGGAATTACTGTCCCGGGCCGCCGCCCGCTTGGGGGAAAATGGGGTGGAAAACCCCTCCCTGGATGCGGAACTTCTCATGGCAAAGGCCCTAGGGGTTACTAGGGCGGGCCTGTATGCCTCACTGAATGAAACGGTTCACCCCGGGGATAGGGCGGATTTTGAGGGGCTCTTGGAAAAGAGATGCCGAAGATATCCATTACAATACATCATTGGTGAGCAGGAGTTCATGGGTCTATCCTTTACTGTGGGGGAGGGGGTTTTGATCCCCCGGGCGGACACGGAAGTCCTAGTGGAAACCATCCTGAATCTGCGGGAGAACTTCAAGAGTATCCTTGATTTATGCACAGGCAGCGGTGCGGCAGCTGTTTCCCTAGCAAAAAATATTCCCGGGAGCCGAGTGACCGCGGTGGATATTTCCGCCAAGGCCTTGGAGTATGCTGAGAGGAATGCCGAAAGGCATGGGGTGCTGGATAGAATCGATTTTAAAAAAAGGGATATATTAAATTGGATGCCCCGGGGTAACTATGAATTAGTGGTGTCCAATCCCCCCTATATCCCCCGTGGTGAACTGCCCCATCTTCAGGAAGAAGTACGATTTGAACCGGAACGGGCATTGGACGGGGGACCGAAGGGTCTAAGCTTCTATTACACCTTAGGGGATATTGCCGGCAGATGCCTTGCCCCCGGGGGGGTGTTGGCAATGGAAATTGGCTGGGATCAAGGGGAGAGGGTCATGGGGATAATCAAATCCAAGGAAATTTTTCACCATATTGAAATTATCAAGGATTATGCCCATCGAGATCGGGTGATCCTCTGTGGGGGTAAGAAGCTGGGAAGTGGCACCCATGAAGGATAGGGAAAGGAGTCTCCCACGGCTTTTCTTACTTTTTGTCAAGATAGGTGCCTTCACCATCGGGGGGGGCTATGTGATGATCCCCTTACTTCAGAGGGAATTTGTGGAAAGGCGGGGGCTCATTGATGCGGAGGATTTTTACAATATCATGGCCGTGGCCCAATCAGGTCCTGGGGGGGTAGCCATCAACTCCGCCACTGCAGTGGGTTACAAAATCCGGGGTCTTCCCGGCGCATTTACGGCCACCGTGGGGACGGTGCTGCCTTCATTTCTAGCCATTCTGATTCTTGCCTTCTATCTTCTAAAAAATCGCCATACCACTCTTTTGGAAAATTTCCTGGCCGGGGCCAGACCCGCCGTGGCGGGGATTTTGATAGCCACCCG
>JAAYRB010000154.1 GCA_012519005.1 Clostridia bacterium | reverse complement strand
GATGTTAGAGGAGGGTACTTTTTTAGCACCCTCTTTGATTCTTTAATATATCTTGATAAGGAAGGATACAGCTATGAGATCCTATTCCTTGAGGCATCCGATGAAACGCTGATCAGGCGTTTTAAGCAAACCAGGAGAAAGCATCCCCTATCCCAGGAGGGGAGAATCCTGGAGAGTATAAACGAGGAAAGGAAACGCCTGTACGATATTCGGGGCAGGGCAAGTAAGATCATCGACACCACGGAGCTGACCCCATTTCAGCTTAAGGAACAGATTTTGGAGCTCTATGGAGAGGAGAAGGGGGACGCCCTGAAAATTACCATCATGTCCTTTGGCTTTAAATACGGTTTGCCCCTGGATGCTGATTTGGTCATGGATGTGCGTTTTTTGCCCAATCCCCATTATGTAGAGGAACTAAGACCCAAGACCGGGGAAGATCCGGAGGTCAGGGATTATGTTTTCGAACCACAGATAACGAAAGATTTCCTAGAGAAATTTAGCCAATTATTTTTCTTTCTACTCCCCCACTACGCCCGGGAGGGGAAAAGCCATTTGGTGGTGTCCATCGGCTGTACCGGGGGAAAGCATAGATCCGTTGCCCTATCAAGGGAAGTGATGAGGCTTGTAAAGGAAAAGGGATATAGGGTCTCGGTAAAACATCGGGATATTTTAAAGGCCTAGATGGGAATCGAGGGATGCAAATGGATTTCATTAGGTGGTTGCTGCCGGGGTCCGGAATCAAGCGCTGGCTGCTTATGTCGTGCTTTGGGGTAGTTATTATGGTTTTTGGTATCTCCGCATTATGCGGTCTCCCAAATTTGCCCATAGGGAAAATAGGGATCCTGGGGTTTGTAAATGACGGGTGGGAATTTGTCATACCCATGATCTTGACAGTCCTGTTGGCTGTTGCCGGTGCGGCAGCGGCGGTTTTTGGTTTTGACAGGTTTATCAAATCCATCGTCAAGGTCCTTGCACCGAAAAACAACGGTGGGCTTTTTGAGAACATTTATAGAGAAAGATTTTTAGAGAGGGGCCCTAAGATCGTGGCCATGGGTGGGGGTACAGGTCTTTCCGCTCTACTTCGCGGGCTCAAGGAGTATACGTCAAATATAACTGCTGTAGTGACGGTAACTGACGATGGGGGCAGCTCCGGGATCCTAAAAGCAGATTTTGATGTTTTACCCCCCGGGGATATCAGGGATTGCCTTGTGGCCTTGGCTGACACGGAGAGCAGTATGCATGATCTATTCAACTATAGATTTGACAAGGGGCAGGGGCTTGCCGGCCACAGCCTGGGAAATCTACTGCTTATTGCCGTCAGTGAGATGAAGGGGGATTTCTACGGGGCTGTGAAGGAAATCGCCGAGGTCTTGGCTATTAGGGGTAGGGTGATTCCCTCCACTCTGACTAAGGTGACCCTGTGTGCCAGAACAAGGAATGGCCGGGTGATCCAAGGGGAGACAAAGATAACCGCCGCCGGGGAGGAGATTGAGCAGGTATTTTTAAAGCCCGATGTATGCCATCCCCCAGAGGATGCCCTGGAGGCAATTATGGATGCCGATGCTGTGATTTTGGGGCCCGGCAGCCTATATACCAGTATTATCCCCAATCTCTTGGTGGGTGGGGTCAACGAAGCCTTGGATAAAACCAAGGCAAAAATAATTTATATCTGTAATGTGATGACACAGCACGGAGAAACAGAGGGGTATGACGCCCAGGGGCATTTGAAAGCGCTTCAGAGGCATCTGGGAAATAGAAAACCGGATTATATCGTGGTCAATGTCGGGGACTTTCCTGACTCTCTCCTGGAAAAATACCGGGCGGAGGGTTCCCATCCTGTGAAATATTCCACCCGACAGCTGGAAAATATGGGTGTGGAGGTAATTAAGGGATCTTTCGCCGAGAAAGATGATTTTATCCGACACGATTCGAAGAAATTGGCCCGGGCAATCCTTTCTAAACTGGGGATCAATAATGGGGGGCAGGACATAAGGGAATAAATTTCCACGTGGTTTATATCGTGGAAGATAGGTTAAA
Source organism: Clostridia bacterium (assembly GCA_012519005.1). Classification (GTDB taxonomy): domain Bacteria; phylum Bacillota; class DTU086; order DTU086; family DTU086; genus JAAYRB01. Next base: position 3,703 of record JAAYRB010000154.1, on the reverse strand, counting down.
TGGGAGGGGATGAGGTGACATTACTGGAAAAAACCATTGCCGCCATCCAGCCTCTGGACGCCGCCGGTATGGAGGCTGCCAAAGGTAGGATCAGTTCCCTAGCCAAGCCCCGGGGAAGCTTGGGGGTTTTGGAAGATATAGCTGTCAAACTTGCGGGGATCCATGGTAAAATACCATATATAGGCGGCAAGGTTGTGATCATCATCGCCGGTGATCATGGGGTGGCAGAGGAGGGGGTCAGTGCTTATCCCCAGGATTTCACCATAAAGATGGTGGATACTTTTTTAAAAGGGGGTGCCGCCGTCAATGTTCTTGCCCGTCACGCCGGGGCCGAGATTGTGGTGGTGGATATGGGGGTCAAGGGCTCTCTAGGGAATCATGCATCCCTTCGCCATTCTAAAATCAAGTTCGGTACTGATAATATGCTTTTTAAGCCCGCCATGACCCGGGAAGAGGCGGTACGGGCGGTGGAATGTGGGATTGAGGCAGCCCGTGAGGAGATGGAAAAGGGTGCCGGGATACTGGCCCTGGGGGAAATGGGCATTGGGAACACCACCCCCAGCACTGCTATTCTTGCCTCCCTTGCCGGGGTTCCGGTGGAGGGGGTGGTGGGAAGGGGTACAGGTATTGACGGTGAAATCCTTGAGGGGAAATGCCGCATTATAAATACTGCCATTGAAAAACATTCTCCGGATCCTAGAGACCCATTGGATGTTCTGGCCAAGGTGGGGGGATTGGAAATAGCTGGTTTGGTGGGCGTAATTCTTGGCTCAGCCGCCAAGAGAACCCCCGTGATCATGGATGGCTTTATTTCCGGCGCGGCGGCCATGCTGGCGGCGGCCTTGAGGCCGGAATGTAGGGATTACATATTTCCTTCCCATCTGTCCATGGAGCCGGGGCACGGGGTGATGTTGGATTGGTTGGGCCTGAAGCCCATCATCCATATGGATATGTGCCTGGGGGAGGGGACAGGTGCTGTCTTGGCCCTTCATATCATAGAGGCAGCTGTGAAGATATTTAACGAAATGGCCACCTTGGATGAGCTGAGTACCTGTAAAGACCCTGGGTGCTGATTATTCCGTATTTCTAATCTCCGTGGATTTGCATAGGCTGTAAATATACCAATAAATAACATAATGGATTTGGGTTTAGGGGAATCAGGTGGAAATCCTGAGCGGGCCCGCCACTGTAACCGAGTAATAAGCCGGGACATGGTTTTACTTGGAAGTCAGGAACCAACCCAGATCCATAAGCTGACAGTCGTTCCTCGAGGAGTGGGAAGGCGGGTATATATTATTGTTTCCTTGCCTGCTTTCCTTTTATGGGAAAGCTTTTTTGATTCGGATTTCTTTATACGCGGTGGGGGTGATTTATTGGGTTGTTTTTTGTCAGCCGTTAGCTTTCTGACAATTATCCCTGTAGGCAGAGAAGATGGAAAAATCACGAAATATTTCTCCGGTGTTTTATGCTTTTTCCCCCTTGTGGGCTTGTTCTTGGGTTCGCTTTTGGCGGCCCTGTCATTTGGGATGGAAGGGCTTGGTCTCGGTGGGGCGGGGGATGCCGTTACTGTAATTGCCCTAGTGATACTCACCGGGGGGCTCCATATGGACGGCCTCATGGATACAGCTGACGGGGTTTTCAGCGGCAAGTCTAGGTATAAAAAACTTGAAATTATGAGGGACAGCCGTGTGGGGGCCATGGGAATCATGGCTTTTATCTCCATCATGCTGCTGAAGATATATTTTCTAGGTGAGATCCCATTTACAGCAAAGTGGAAATATTTGATCCTCATGCCCGCTGCCGGTAGATGGGCCATGGTTTTTGCCATCCATGGATATCCCTATGCCCGTAGTGAAGGGGGGCTGGGAAAAGGCTTCACCAATGCAGCTGGCAAAAAGGTAATGGTGGGGACCAGCTTGGTTTTTATAATGGCCGCTGTAATTATCTTAGGAGGTCATGCTTTTTACTTTTTGCCCTGGGTAATACTTTTGACCCTATTGGTGAGTAAATTTATTGCAAAGTCCTTGGGAGGTCTGACCGGGGATTGCTATGGTGCGGTTTGTGAAATTGTAGAAACCTTTGTTTTATTTTTTGGGGCGGTCTCAGAATTTTGAAGTTATGGGGGATGATGGGATGAGGAATGCAAGGGTATTTATCTTAGTATTATTATCTTTATTTTTGTTGACTGGATGCGGGGCCCAGGAGGATCTACAAAATGGCCATCGGGCAGGGGAAGTCAATTCTTTTCCTATGGTCGTCACCGATGATCTTGGGAGAGAAGTGGAAATAGTGAAGGCGCCGGAAAGAATTGTTTCTTTGGCGCCCGCAGCAACGGAAATTCTGTTTTCTCTAGATTTGGACGGCCTGCTGGTGGGCGTGACGGATTATTGCGATTACCCGCTGGAAGCAAAGAATAAGGAGAAAATAGGAGATTTCTTGAACCCCAATCTTGAAAAGATCCTGAGTATGGAGCCGGATCTAATTCTTGCCGCCGGGGGAGTCCAAGAAGGAATTGTGAATCAGCTGGATAATCTAGGTGAAATTGTGGTGGTTCTTGATCCACAAAATCTAGGGGAAGTGATGGAAGATATTTTACTTGTGGGAAAGATCACCGCCAGGATGGAGGAAGCCCTTAGGGTTACCGGGGATATGGAAGCCCGCATACAAAGGGTAAAAGATGTAACAGGGAATCTGTCGGAGGATGAAATCGTGGATACCTTTGTGGTTCTTTGGATAGAGGGTGCCTCCATCTATACTGCCGGAGGCGGGTCATTTATTTCCCATCTGGTGGAGTTGGCCGGAGGTTGTAATATTGCAGATACCGGGACGGGGGATTACTTCCAATACAGCTTGGAAAACCTCTTGGAGGAAGATCCAGAAGCAATTATAAATATTGCATTGGGTTATGATGGGGAAGATCTAGGAAAGATGGAAGGGTGGGAAAAACTGCGGGCCGTACAAAACGGCAGGATCCACACGGTGGACGATAATGATTTACTCACACTTCCGGGGCCGAGATTGATCGAGGGGCTGGAGCTATTATCCCAGTTTTTGCATCCAGAGTATTTCTTGCCATGACACCCGGGGGAGGGGGCCAATTGGTACAGGGAAAAAGAAAATCATCGATCGTATATATATTGATTCCAGCTGTATTTCTGGTGCTTGTCTCTGCCGCCGCTGCGGGTCCTGCAGAGATAGCAAGTTTAGAGATTTTAAGGATCATTGGTGGCACTGCTTTCAAAAACCTGGGAAGCATAATGGAGGGAATCCCCATTTTTAGCGCCTCCTTCATCCAATATTCCAATAAACTTTTGCAGGATATTCCAAGCCAACACTCCACTATTATATTATCCGTTAGGCTCCCCCGGGTGATTCTTGGATTTTTGGTTGGGATGAGTCTGGCCGCCGTGGGAACATGTCTTCAGGCGGTTTTTAGAAATCCCATGGCGGATCCCTATATCATAGGAATTTCCTCCGGGGCCTCTCTGGGCGCCGCCCTATCGATTGTGTTGGGAGTTAGGATTGTTGCTTTGGGCCTGGACTGGGGTACGACGATTTTTGCTTTTGCGGGCGCCCTGGCCTCTGTCTACATGGTGTACAGCATCGCCCGGGTGGGTGGGCGAGTGCCCACGGCATCATTATTACTGGCAGGGGTGGCGGTGGCTGCCTTTTTGTCTGCCGGCGTGTATTTGCTCATGCTCTT
>JAAYRB010000153.1 GCA_012519005.1 Clostridia bacterium | reverse complement strand
GGGGGGAGGCGAAGCCTTGGAAGTATTAAAGATATTAGATGAAATGGAAGACAAACTGGAAAAGAGCCCACGGATTCCCATGACGGGGAAGGTGGTACTGGAGATTGATCTCCTCTACGGCTTCATTGATAAGATCAGATCCGTTATTCCGGAAGAAATAAGACAGGCCCAATGGGTTTCCAAGGAAAGAGAAAGGATGTTAGACGAAGCAAAGAAAGAAGCGGAGGGGCTTCTTTCCGAGGCACAGGAAAAAACCCTTAAAATTGCCGATGAAAGCCAAATCATGAAAGAAGCCCACGCCATGGCTAAGGCATTGGTGGAGGAAGCACAGAAAAAGGCGGAGGAAATTCAAAGGGGTGCCAATGAATATGCCTTCGAAATGCTAACCGGCCTTGAAGATGTAATGACCAAAAATATCAATGTAATCAGAAAGGGCAAAAGCGAGCTCAGGAACATCAAGGATGAACAATAGTATCTTCTACCTTTTGTTGATGAAGATCAGGTTGAAACTCCTGCATAAATAAATCAGGAGGGAAGCCAAAATGCCCAGAAAACAGATGGCAAGAAAAAACACCATGGGGAGGACCACGGCCGCCCAGCCGCCGCTGAATATCCCCACCATTGATTGATGGGTTTCAAATAAATTGGTAATGGCAGGAGCGGCAGAACCCATGGAAAGAAACATAATCAAGGCGGAAATAAGGGAATGCATGATTCTTGCGCTGATATATGTTTTCATCCTTATATCGGTTCCTTTTGCTAGGCTTGCCACCTGCGCATGGATGGACAGCCCACCCCACCCCATTATTGCACTGGCAGCAATAAGCTGTAGGGGAAGAAGAATCTCAGATTCGCTTGCTGACTTTATACCCAGCGTGATCTCGAAAAAACCTACGGCCAGAGCGGGAGCGGCATTGGAATCCATTCCCAGGGGCTTAATAAGCAGGATAATGGCATCTATAAATAAGTCCATTATTCCAAGGGTGGATATAATCTCTGTTATAACAGAAAATAAAATAATGAATCCCCCGATGAGAGTAAGCGTTTGCACTGATTTTTTTATTGAATCCGCTAATAGGGTGCCGAAGGGTCGTCCATCGGACACCTGGGCTTCCATCAGGGCCTTTAGGGCGCGGGTGATCAAGAGACCCTTCTTGTTGTCTATATCGTTGATCTTTTGATGATCCCTCTCACCGAAAAAACGAAGCAGTATTCCCACAATAAGGTTTGCCGAGTAATGAGAAAAAGCAAGAATCAGTCCCAGCGCAGGATTGTTAAACATTCCCACTGCCACGGCGCCGAAAATGAATAAAGGGCTGCTGTTGTTTGTAAATGACATAAGTCTTTCAGCTTCCATCCGGGTGCAGAGGTTTTTTTTCCTCAACTCCACTGACAGCATGGTACCGATGGGTGCCCCCGAAGTATATCCCATGGCCATCACAAAGGCACCGGTTCCAGGCACATTAAAAACCGGCCTCATGATGGGCTCCAACAGAACTCCCATGAAATGCACAACACCCAAGCCCATGAGCAGCTCTGACATGATAAAGAATGGCAATAGTGCAGGGAATACAAGGGTGAGCCAAGCGTTGAAACCCCTGAGGGATGCTTGAAATGTTTCCCGGGGAAATACTACCATGGTGGAGCACAGCAGAAATACCAGGAGGGCTTTTATAATTAGTATAGACCTGTTTTTTTTTATGCTAATGGGGTACATGGCTTTTTCTCCTGCTTGTTTCTAGCTAATATATACTCCATTTCTGCCAAAAAATTCTCTAAAGAAAGGGGAATAAGGAAATAGATAAGAAGCAGCAAACCATAGGCCTGGCCTTGGGGGCCGGGGCAGCTAGGGGCCTGGCACATTTAGGTGTATTGAAGGTATTAAAGGATGAAAATATTCCCATTCATATGATTGCTGGTTCCAGTATAGGCAGTATTATGGGGGCATTTTATGCCATGGATTCCGACATAGACATGCTCATAGGCTTGGCCTCACAGTTAAAAAAGAGTCATTTCATAGACCTCAGGGTTTCTAAAATGGGTTTGAGTAAGGGGCAGAAAATCCATGCTCTGATCAAACTTTTGACCAAGGGAATGAGATTCGAGGATTTGAATATTCCTCTATATGTTGTGGCAGTAGATATAAAAAGAGGCGAAAAGGTTGTTTTTGACAGCGGCTCTTTGTCTGATGCTGTTCGGGCCAGTATCTCAATACCCGGGATGATAGAACCCTACGCCGTGGATGATAGGCTGTATATTGATGGCGCAGTGCTGGATCGGATACCGGTGGAACTGCTGCATGACAAGGGAGCAGATCAAGTGATTGCCGTGGATGTTAAACTGGCCAAGGAAGCCATTGAGGAAGTGGAAATTAAAAATATAGCCGATGTTGTCTTTCGCTCCATGGATTTGATGGAAAGGGAAATAGCCAGGCATTGTATATTGAAGGCGGATGTTGTCATAAATCCCAAAGTGGGCCATATAGGGTCCTTGGACTATGATAGGGCGGAGGAATGTATCGATTTAGGTCTTGAGGCCACCAAGGAAAGGCTTCCCAGTATCAAAAAGGCCCTTGGGCTCGGATGATTACACCGGATTTGGCGGCCGGCACGGGGGACAGTGAAGGCTCAAAAAATAATGAGGGGCCATGCTGCTGGTTTTGGCTGGCAATTATCCCGCTTGACACCCGCCGGCTTGTTTCTATATAATTCATCTTGAATGTTTTCTTTTAGACTTGAGGTGGTTGTACTGAGATTAGAGGTGGCAAAACTCCTCAATAAAAAGGGCTCTAGTATGTCCTTTGAATTTCATGAGGATATAAAGGAAATGGATTTTGGAGGCGACAAGCTGTACTTTAACAAGCCGCTGTTGGTTGAAGGAACCGCTACCAATGTGGGTTCAGGAATATTGGTGCGGGGCATAGTTGACACCGAAATCAAGGCTTCCTGCGGTAGATGCTTACAGCCGGTGAATGCATGCGTTCATGAGGAGTTCGTGGAGGAATATGTTAGGGCTGGTGAGGCCCAGGAGTCCCTTGAAAAAGATGATGTTGATCAGGGGGAGATTCACGAATACCACGGCAATACCATTGGGATAAGAAAAGAAGTTATTGAAAATGTATTGGTATCTATTCCCATGAAAATCCTGTGCGATCCCGATTGTAGGGGTATCTGCTGCCGCTGCGGCAAAGATTTGAATTCCGGGGATTGTTCTTGTAGTGAAGAGGGCGAGATCAACCCTAAAATGAGTGCACTTAAAAAATGGTTTGATAAATAATTTGGAGGGGGGGAGTAATATATGGCAGTTCCAAAGCGAAGACATTCTAAATCACGTACAGCGAAAAGAAAGGCTAACTGGCTGAATATACCAAAGCCCAATATCATGGAATGTCCCCAGTGTCACGAGCCTAAAATGAGCCACAGGGTATGTCCCTCTTGCGGCTTTTATAAAAATCGTGAGGTTATTGAGGTCGAATAAATTTATTTTTGAATTACGGACTGTTGGCTGATTTTGACCAACAGTCTTTTTTAATACCATTAAGTACCGGGTTTTTGTCATTTTTCTATCTTTTTTTTTCCTTGAAAGGAAATTAGGGATGTAATATACTGTTTTGTAACCTGGTATTAGCATGTACTATTATATAAAAGGTGGAAAAACAAATGATAAATAATAATCCCCCTGTTTTACCAAAGAAGAAAAGGCAAAAGAAGCTTCAGGTGTTTTTAAAAGATAACCCCTTTTATACCGATGAAGAGCTGGCCGAAGTATTTAGAGTCAGTATCCAAACCATCCGGCTGGATCGCCTGGCATTGGGCATTCCTGAGGTGAGGGAACGGATAAAATCTGTTGCCAAGGAAGCCCATGGTAGGGTCCGTTCACTGGATGAGCAGGAAATCCTAGGGGATTTGATAGATATCAAGCTGGGGGAATATGCAATCTCGATGTTGGAAATATCTTTAGATATGGTCTCAGAACATAAGCATGTCCGGGGGAATGTATTGTTTGCCCAAGCCAATTCCCTTGCTATTGCCGTTATAGATTCAGAGATAGTGTTAACGGGAAGTGCCAGGGTCAGATATAAAAGACCGGTACTGATTGGCGAAAAGGTTGTTTCAAGAGCCACCATTAAAACCAGGAAAGGAATCAGCTACCTAGTTTCCGTGCATTCAAAGGTAGAGGAAGAACTGGTATTCAAGGGGCATTTCATCATGTTTGCTCAGGACAAAAAGCAGCTGTAAAAAGGGAGGCACGGGAATGAGGATCGCCGTGGATGCAATGGGGGGAGATAATGCCCCCAAGGAAATTATAGAAGGTGCTGTGGAGGCGGCAGGGGCCGAAAAAATTCATATTCTGTTGGTGGGGGACAGTGAGAAGATCCAAAAATATATGGGCGGCACGCCTCCAAAAAATATTGCCATCCATCACTGCACGGAAACCATCGGTATGGAGGAACAGCCCGCCGCCGCAATCAGAAGGAAGAAGGATG
>JAAYRB010000152.1 GCA_012519005.1 Clostridia bacterium | reverse complement strand
TGTTTTCTAAAAGACTGGACGCATTCTCCCCTTCAAGGGGAAGGATGTTCCGTAGGCTGCCGTAGTTTAGCGGTTCCCCTCCCCTTTGGGTGTTTTTCATTAAATATGAAAGGGCTTCTACGGAATCTTTTGAGAGGGGCATGTTTTTTGACCACAGCCATATCAATGCCGAAGCATCCTCCGGGGGAATCCGGTTTTCTGCCGCAAAATTACTGAGATGGTTCAAGGATTTCTCGGTGGCGGGGAGCCGGTTTTGCAGTATTTCATCGGCTAAAGCCCTATTGGTATCATTTTGCTTCATACCAAAATGCCGCAGAAATGTATCAACGGCTTTTTGTCCGAATCCCTCCCCCCCATCTTTCACAGGGAGTTTTTTCAGAAGATGCTGACCGTTGGGGAGCTGTTCCTCCACCTGGAGCACCACTCTTTCCCCGGGGAGAAGGCTTGTTTCCAGCTCCGCCACTATATCGATTCCCTGAAGCAGCAGTAATGCTTTGCCCCCATCTACTTCCAAAACCGTGCCATATAGGATTTGACCCGGTGAGATATTTAGACCCGATGTCCTGCCCAGGCTTCCCCGCAGTAGGCTTGATAACCCATGGATTTCTGTCATGATGATCACCACATAAATAAATTATTGGCCTCTTATGCCATGACATCATTCTAACTTTCTTCGGCGGTAAAATCTACTAAGTGGAGGTTTTTCCCCCGGGGAAGTCCTGATTATCCTACATTTATCCGGGAGGAATCCCTGGGTTTTCGATGAAGATTTTAACATAGCAAATTTTGGTTCCCAGTATATCTGGGCCCATGTTTCGACTAAAATCTAAGTGTATGCAAACAATATAGATATTTCAATAGAAAGGGAGGCCGGGATATGGCGGAAGGGATAAAATCCAGAGAAGAAATCCAGGAAGAATATAAATGGGATTTAAGCAAGATATATGCCCATGAGGAGGAAATAGAGAGGGATATCCAAAGGGCGGAAAAGCTTACCCAGGAGGTTGCCCAATTTAAGGATGGATTGAAAGATGAGGCGAAGATTCTAGAATGTCTGAAAAAGGCCGATGAGCTGGGGAGGACAGTGGATAAGCTCTATACTTACGCCCATATGCTCTTAGATGAAGACAGAAATGTGGGGGCCAGTCAATCCCTCAATGACAGGATAAAGGCCCTAGCGGTGCAATCCAGCTCCGTAACCAGCTTCATAGAGCCTGAACTGACGAAGCTTGACCCTAAACTGCTGAAAAAGATGATGGAAGATGATGAGTTCGCCAGTTACCAAATGTATTTTAGGGAAATTGAAAGGGGTAGGGAGTATGTCCTCACCGAGGAAGAGGAAAGGATCATTGCTTCTTTCGGCGAAGTAGCCGGTGCCCCCAGCGAAATATTTTCCATGCTCACCAATGCAGATATGGATTTTGGCAGTATTCCCGATGAGGAGGGAAGGGAAGCGGGTCTTTCCGAGGGTAGGATACAGGTATTTTTACAGAGTCAGAACAGGGATGTGAGGAAGAGGGCCTATAATAGATTATATGAGGTATATACATCCTACAAGAATACCCTAGCCAGGACTCTAGCCAACAGTGTCAAGGTGAACAGTCTTGTGGCCCGTCTCAGGAATTTCGGCAGCTCCATGGAGATCAGTCTCTTCCCGGATAATGTGAGTACCCAGGTTTATGATAATCTAATCGCAGCGGTTAACGGCAAGCTGCAGTACCTACATGATTATGCGGCATTGAAAAAAGAGGTTTTGGGGCTAGATGAACTGCGGATTTATGACCTGGCAGTCCCCTTGGTGGAGGAATATGATAAGCAAATACCCTATGGGGAAGCCGTGGAGATCATAAAGAAGGGGCTTTCCAAATTGGGGGGCCAATATGTAAAGGATTTGGAAACGGGGTTGACCAGCGGTTGGGTGGATGCGTTCGAGAATAAGGGTAAAAGATCCGGCGCTTATTCCTCCGGCAGCTATGACACCATGCCCTATATTCTCATGAACTACAATGACCGGCTGCAGGATGTTTTCACCCTGGCCCATGAATTGGGACATTCCATGCATTCTTACTACTCAAATAGGGAACAGGATTATAGGAATGCCCAATATTCCATATTTGTAGCGGAGGTTGCCTCCATTTTTAATGAAACATTGCTCCTGGAGCATCTCCTGAAAAATGCGGAGAACAGGGAAGAGGAGCTTTATCTGCTGTCCCATAATTTAGAGGGCTATCGAACTGTCATGTATAGACAGACCATGTTTGCGGAATTTGAGAAATTCGTTCACCAAAAAGTGGACAGTGGCGAGCCCTTGACACCGGAAATTTTAAGTGAGGAGTACTATGGTCTCAATGAAAAATATTACGGCCCGGAGATAACCCTGGATGATGAAATTTCCATGGAATGGGCCAGAATACCCCATTTCTACTATAATTTCTACGTATATAAATATTCCATAGGCTTTGCCGCTGCCAAGGCCCTATCCCAGCCCATTATCGAAGGTAGGGAAGACAGGCTGCAGGCCTATCTATCCTTTTTAGAAAGCGGCGGCTCCCAATATCCCCTGGAACTGCTGAAAAAAGCCGGGGTGGATATGTCAGTGCCGGGTCCCGTGGAGGACTGTTTGGGCCTGTTTGGAGAATCCATAGAGCGATTTAGGGAAATCAAGGGCAAACCGGAAGGATAATAATTACTGGGGGTTTTTGTATGTCTTTTACTGCTGCCTATATGGGGCTATCCCATGAGGAACTAAAAGAAAAAATCCTGGCGGCCCGGGAGCTGCTGGAGGGATGCCGTCTGTGTCCCCGGCAGTGCGGGGCTAGGCGAACCGAGGGGGAGGAGGGGGATTGCGGTGCCGCCAAGGAAGTAAAGATAGCCAGTTATGGCCCCCATTACGGGGAGGAACGTCCCCTGGTGGGCTTCAAGGGGTCCGGGACAATTTTCTTCTCCCACTGTAATCTTGAATGTATCTACTGTCAAAACTGTGACATCAGCTGGGAGGGTAGGGGTAGGGAGATATCCGTTGAGGATCTGGCGGGGATAATGTTGAAGCTGCAGGATAAGGGCTGCCACAATATCAATCTCGTTACACCCACCCATTATACGCCGCAAATTTTGGAGGCCCTGGCCATTGCCAAGGAGGATGGGCTGGTGCTTCCCCTGGTCTATAACTGCGGGGGTTATGAATCCCTTGAGATGCTTTCCATCTTAGATGGGGTTATCGACATCTATATGCCGGATTTAAAATATTTTGATCCCGAGGTGGGGGAAAAATATTCCGGTGTAAAGGATTACCCATTTAGGGCCATGGAAGCCGTGAGAGAAATGCACCGCCAGGTGGGGGTATTGAAGGTGGATGAAAATGGCATTGCCACCAGGGGCCTGCTGATCCGCCATCTGGTTTTGCCGGAAAATTTGGCGGGCACCGGGGGCGTCATGGAATTCATAGCCAAAGAGATCTCACCGGATACTTTTGTGAACATCATGCGTCAGTATCGCCCGGCCCACCGGGCAAGAAAACACCCTCCCCTGAGCCGCAGCGTCACCCATCACGAGTGGAATCAGGCTCTGGATGAGGCCGCCCGGGCGGGCATCAGCCCCCGGGGATGAGCTATGGGCCCCAACCACCCTTTCCTGAAGGGGATTTCACAAATTGGCCGACCTAAAAAGATCTTCAGGTAAAGTGAAGAGGCCGGGGCTGTATGGCTTGCCCATACCGTTCCCCGGCCGCTGTATTTTATCAACGAAGTATATACAAGGTATTTACTGCCCTTTGTTTTGCAAGGCAAGGGTGAAAAGATCAGGGGGTGGGATATGCCCCATCCCAGACGATCCTTCTGTAATCCAGAGGGTCAGTGTCCCCTTCCGTGCTTATGAGCAGTATCCTTGATGCTTCCCCCAGATTCAATGATTTTTTCAATTCCACCGGTTCTTTTCCTTCCATTAACATGCTGACCAAACCCATACCCACGGCACCGGATTCCCCCGAGACCACAGGCGGATCCCCACCCAAGGGACAGGCCAGTATTCTGACCCCCCGGGCTGCAATATAGTCAGGACATGAAATATACATATCCGCGTAATCCCTGAGCAATCCCCAGCTGATGGCATTGGGTTCGCCGCAGGAGAGACCGGACATGATAGTGGACAGATCACCCTCAACGAAATGGGCCTTGCCGTCCCCCACCGCCGCTGATTTGAAGATACAGGCGGCGTTTTCCGGCTCCATGATGATGGTAAGGGGGCGTTCCACGCCGAATCTAGAAACCAGATAGCCCAGGATGGAACCGGCAAAGGATCCCACCCCTGCCTGAAGGAATACATGGGTGGGCAGATCGCCCCCTGAGAGGGCAATCTGTTCTAGAGCCTCATCAATA
>JAAYRB010000022.1 GCA_012519005.1 Clostridia bacterium | reverse complement strand
CTTTAGCTTCCTTCAATGCGGCCAGGGCCCCATCCGCTGCCATCACCTGATCAAATGTCTCCTGATCCTTGATATTGTGGAGCTGGTAGAGTTCTATATAGTCCACGGCCATGGTTTCAAGACTCTTTTTGATATCCGCCGCCATCCCCTCCCTATCCCGGGCCATGGATTTTGTAGCAATCAGTACCTTATCCCTATGCTCCGCCAGTGTTTTGCCAAGTTTCTCCTCACTGTCCGTGTAGCCCCTAGCTGTATCAAAGAAATTGATGCCCAGCTGAACACAGCGATCCACTACCTTTCCCGTTTCCTCTGTGCTGATTCTTTGGATGGGTATACCGCCAAAACCCACCACAGACACATCTAGACCAGTTTTTCCTAAACGTCTATATCTCATCCTCCGACCTCCTCAACAGATAAAAGATTCTAATTACAAATGTACTAACAGACGGTTTTCAGGAAATAAAACCGCCTGCTGAAAATATCCTATATAAAACTGCTAATAAGGTTTCTAAAAATCTTTTTCGCTGGTAAAATTTCTTTGACCTCTTCCACTTTTTCACCGGCAAATATCAGGGCTTTGCTGTGATCCCCACCCCTGCAAGCATTATTCAGCGCCTCGATAATGCAATATTTCTTTGAACATCTCTTGAGGCAGCCCTGACATTCCCTGATCAGCGGGGCCCTATCCTTTTCTATCATTTGCTGTAAATCACTCTTTAGACCCCTTCCCACCATCCCCACCGGGCTTTCTATGAGCACCACATCTTCGCTGCCGGCCTCAATGTACATTTCTTTGAATTTTTGTGAGGCGTTGGATTCTTCCGAGGCTCCAAATAGGGTGCCAATCTGCACACCGTCGGCACCCAACTTCATGGCTTCCATGATATCTTTTCCCCGGGCGATCCCCCCGGCGGCAATGACGGGAATCTTTACCGCCTTCCGGACTTCCGTCAAAATACTTTTCATGGGCCTGTCCGTCCCCAGATGCCCCCCAGCCTCTTTTCCCTCGGCCACCACCGCGGAAGCCCCCAGCCTTTCCGCCAGCACGGCCAGCTTCGCCGAGGAAACAATGGGAACAATGGGCACATTCCACTTTTTCCCCCAGGAAAACATATCCCTGGAAAACCCTGCCCCGGATATGAAGAGATCGATGCCTTCCTCCATAGCAGCCTTCACCAGTGAGGGAAATTCCCTAACGGCAAACAGAACATTTACCCCGATGACCCCATTGCTCAGCTTCCTGGCTTTTTTTATCTCCCGCCGCAGCTCGTCCAGGGCCATACCAGTTCCAGCAATGATTCCCGCCCCACCCTCATTTGCCACAGCTGCGGCAAGGGGAGCGGTGGAAATCCGCACCGCCATCCCTCCCTGGATGATGGGAATGGGTATCTTAATCCTACCAATTTTCAATTCTTTTAGTCCCACGGATCTTCCCCCATCTTCTGATCTAGTCAGAGCTTTGTTGATCTTATTATTCCCTAATACAATTATGATTCTGGATATCTCCAATACATCCTGTTCAATTTTCATAGTTTATTGCAATTTTCTCTACTATATAATTGGGGTTGCACAGCTGTCATTTCTAGAATCAGGATACACCTTTATATATGGGGAGATAGATGCTGGGCTTGCAAGAACCTCCGGATCCAGTGCAGAAGCACTTTAGGGTGGGCAATTTAAAAAAATCTATCCCAAAAAGGTCGAGGGACAAGGAGGATGGTCCCTTGTCCCTCTAGGGTTGCATTATATATGTTGTGGTATGCCTATTTTACTTATCTGCTGCCGGCGGCGCCTGCTCAGGTTCCTTGCTGGCAGTCATTTGCTGTATTGGTGCAATGGCCATACCTACACAGAAAAGAGCTAGGCCAACCATTGAAAGACCCGATCCTTCACTCTGCCCTCCAATATAAAGGAAGGGAGTGGCGGCAAAACATAGTACAGCTGCAAATATCAGGGTTTTAATCTTTTTACTCATACTGTTCTCCCTCCTTTTCTTAAGCCACAAACATGACGGCAATACCGATAACAGCGGCAAGCCCTAGGGCTACTACCATAGTTACCCGCAGCACATCACCTTCTCTACCCAAAAGCCCAACAGTGGTAGTACCCAGAAGTACGTTACCAGGTGCAATGGTATTACCAGCGGCAGCAGCGGCGGTTTGTGCACCTAAAATTACTGCCTCATCTGCACCGATAACTTGGGCAGCAGTCTGCTGGAAGCTGCCGAAAAGGATATTAGCGGCAGTATTACTTCCAGTCATGAATGCCCCCAATATACCAACGAAGGGTGACATGAAGGCGTAGAAGCCACCTGTAGCCGTACCCACACCATAGGCCAGAACGGCTGCCTGCCCTGTATCCCTCATGAGCACGGAAAGTGCTGTAAGTGAAACCATAGCAATGGTTGCTGGGATACATTTTTCAATAGTCCTGCCCATAATTCTTCCCATACCCCCGGCCTTAATGTAGCCCTTGGAGCTGTAGATCATATAACCGATCAAAGCCGAAGCCAATAAGAATGTGGCACCATGGGCCAATGGAGTAAAGGCACCATAGGCGGCGGCCTCAGGGTTTACGAACCCATGCCCAGTAACAGTTTCTGGGAAAGGAATACTCCATTTCCAAACTGACAAAGCATTCTTAATGGGCGCTATCAGCAGAATTCCCAATGTCAATGTCAGCAAGATATAGTAAGGGGAGAAAGCCAGATGGAAACCCATTTCGTCTTCTGCGGTTTCCCCGCCTTCAGCAATAACATCATCCACGAAAACATCGGTTTCTACTGAGGAAGGCTTGTTGTACCAGTTGGTACGGCCCAAAACAAAGATAATCAAGAAACCCATTGTCCCTGCGATAAATCCGTTCACCACATCATTCCACTGGGACAGAATTAAAGTCCCACCACCCTGTAGTATTGAAATAATCAATACTGCGGGTAGACCTTCCTTGATGGCTTTCGCCTTACCATACATCCAACAAATTGTAATACCACATACGAAGTTAAAGAGCCACATGAACGCTCCGGCGTATAAAGCAGTCAACGCCGCTTCCGCACCGGAAATCTGAGTAACATCTTTCAGGGCCAGCCATGCAACAGCAATGGTCCCGAATGTATTGTTCCATGCATGTCCTATAAGTGCAAATATTACGGCCTGTAGAGGTTTTACCCCAATACCCACAAGCAGCGGAGCACAGATGGCCACTGGTACACCAAAACCGGTAACCCCTTGCAGGAACCCGGCGAAACCCCAGGCGAATGCCATGATCTGTAGCAGACGGTTTGGTGTAACCCTTTCCATCCCTTTACGGAAGGGGTCAAAGGCCCCGGCCTCATGTGTAACCTCATAAATAAGAATGGCCGGCCAAACCACAACGAGAATTGAGAATACCGCACTCCAAACGCCTTTCACCGTTTCCAATGCCAATGTATTTAGCGGAGTCTTATAAGCAAATACAGCCACTAACACAACTATGAACCATGTCAGTGCCCCGGCCTCCGCTGCTCCCCATCTAAATCCCACCAAGAGAGCTAAAAGTATAACGATGGGTATAAATGCCAGTATCCAGTTTCCTAAGGTAATAGGTACTGCAAAGTCGAGCAAACTGCCCACCTCCAAAATTTATTAGAATGTAAAATATTTTAGGATACCCCCGGATATTCACCAATGAACCTTTTACCAACTTACCAATCCAACCCAACAGTTTCTCCGTGCAGCATAACTGCTAAAAACTGTACATTTCATTAACGGCTGCCGGGGGCCAGCCTATTGCTGCCAATAATGCCGGTAAAACATTTTGTAGAAACAAACGGTAAAATATTGTATGATACCTGACTGTCAGCCCTTTTTCATCACCACCCCGCAATTTATTGATATAACTTCATGGACTTTATATTATTAAAACAAAAGGCCTTATGGTATTGACAAGGGATGGTCTGATATGGTAGTGGAGTATTTGTATGTTGGTAGTACCACGGCCTCGCATCCAAGGTTATAGCGAAAATTCCCCTCTGTCAATGCATAAACCCATAATATTAGGTATATTTTATGCATACGGTACCCCGGTATACCGGTATACAGTGTATAATTGGTCGCTGTATATGTATATTTATACGCCGCTGACAAGCAATGTCGGATGCCACCTCACTCCGGTTTATACAGATAAAAGGATCTTTTATACTGGCCTGGGGAAATCATGTAAAACGGGCAAAGAAAAAAGCCCGTAATTTGCTCACGGGCTGTGAGGCACCACATAAAAAACAGCTGGGCAAAATATCCCCCCGTTGGAAATAATAAAACCCCAATAGGTATGGGAGCATTTCTGGTGATGCCCATATTAATTGTAAAAATCCAAGGCGTAAATCAAATCCCGAGAGGTAAGAAAGCAGATATGGGATGCTCAGCCCTACCAGACAGAGGGCGCTTTTTTACCTTAAAAAAGTCGAGGGACAAGGAGGATGGTCCCTTGTCCCTCTAGGGTTGCTATATATTGTGGTATGCTCGTTTTACTTATCTGCGGTGGGTGGCGCATCTTCCGGTTCCTTGCCAGCAGTCATTTGCAAGATGGGCGCAATAGCCATACCTACACAAAAGATTGCTAGCCCAAGTATTGATAAGCCGGATCCCTCACTCTGCCCTCCAATATAAAGGAAGGGAGTGGCAGCGAAACATAATGCAGCAGCAAAGATCAAAGTTTTAATCTTTTTACTCATACGGTCTCCCTCCTTTTCTTAAGCCACAAACATGACGGCAATACCGATAACAGCGGCAAGCCCTAGGGCTACCACCATGGTCACTCGAAGCACATCTCCTTCTTTACCCAGAAGCCCCACTGTGGTGGTACCTAAGAGCACGTTGCCCGGTGCAATGGTATTACCAGCGGCGGCACCGGCAGTCTGAGCAGCAAGTATAGCTGCTTCGTTGGAGCCGATAACCTGGGCGGCCGTCTGTTGGAAGCTTCCGAACAGGATATTCGCGGCAGTATTACTACCGGTCATGAAAGCCCCAAGTATACCAACAAAGGGTGCCATGAAAGCGTAGAAACCTCCTGTGGCAGTACCAACACCGTATGCAAGAACGGCGGCCTGCCCCGTATCCCTCATAAGCACGGACAGCGCTGTCAAGGAAACCATAGCTATGGTTGCCGGGATGCATTTTTCAATGGTCCTGGCCATGATACGGCCCATACCACCCGGCTCAATAAATCCTTTTGAGTTGTAGATCAAATAACCGATCAACGCTGAAGCAAGCAGGAATGTGGCGCCATGGGCCAGCGGCGTAAAAGCACCGTAGGCGGCGGCCTCAGGGTTCACAAACCCATATCCAGTGGCTGTTTCCGGGATAGGGATACTCCATTTCCACACGGACAGGGCATTCTTTATTGGTGCTATCAACAGGATACCCAATGTCAGTGTCAGCAAGATATAGTAGGGTGAGAAAGCCAAATGGAAGCCCATCTTATCTTCCGTAGCAGCATCGCTGGTAATCTGATCATCGTCAATAAATATATCTGTTTTGACACTGGAGGGCTTGTTGTACCAATTGGTGCGTCCCAAAACGAAGATAATCAGGAAACCCATGGTACCGGCGATAAAACCGTTTACCACATCATTCCACTGGGATAGAACCAAGGTACCGCCACCCTGCAGTAATGAAATGATTACTACTGCGGGAAGTCCTTCTTTAATCGCCTTCGCCTTGCCGTATATCCAACAAATGGTCAGACCAGCCACTATATTGAACATCCAGATAAATGCTCCAGAGTATAGGGCTGTTACTGCCGCTTCTGCACCAGAAAGCTGGGTAACGTCTTTTAGAGCCAGCCATGCAACGGCGATGGTCCCGAATGTGTTGTTCCACGCGTGCCCCACAAGAGCCAGGATAACCGCCTGCAGCGGCCTAACTCCTATTCCCACAAGAAGCGGTGCACAAATGGCAACTGGTACACCAAAACCTGTAACCCCCTGTAGGAAACCCGCGAAACCCCAAGCAAATGCCATGATCTGAAGCAAACGGTTCGGCGTAACCCTTTCCATCCCCTTACGGAAGGGTTCAAAGGCTCCGGCCTCATTGGTAACCTCGTAGATCAAAATGGCCGGCCAAACCACCACAAGAATTGAGAACACTGCACTCCAGACACCTTTCACCGTTTCCAGAGCCAAAGTATTTAGCGGTGTCTTGTAGGCAAATACCGCCACCAACACTACGATAAACCATGTTAGAGCACCTGCCTCCGCTGCCCCCCATCTAAATCCAACTAAGAGAGCAAGGAGTATAACGATGGGTATAAACGCCAATATCCAGTTCCCCATGGTAATTGGTACTGCAAAATCGAGCAAACTGCCCACCTCCCAAGTTTATTAAAACACATGATGTATTACAGGATACCCCCGGAAATTTACCAATGAGCCTCTTACCAACTTACCAACCCAACCCATTTCTTAAATGTGCAGCCAAATCAGCAAAATATTTATTCGCTTCCTTTAAAGAGCTGCCGGGGGTCAGCTTTTTGCTGCCGATAAAACAGAATTGTTTAAATAAATCATCTCTTCTACTGGAAACTAAAATTCCGCCAACACCAAGATAGTCCTTAGTGGTTCTGGAAGCCGCTGATATACTGACCTTGTTTTTTTGCCCCGCTGCCTTTCCTTATAGTCCCCAGCGGCGGCATCGGCTTCTTAAACAGATAATCATATGATATTTATTGCACATTCACTAAAATTATGAATTTTCCCCGAGGCCTAATTAAAATAACAGCGGCACCCGATTATTAGCCGTTTTTTACCATCACCTCCAATTTACCAAGTTATACCTTCCTGGACTCGGTTTTATTTAAACAAATGGTTTTATGGTATCGGCAAGCAATGGTCAAATGAAGTAGTGGAATATTTGTATATTGGTAATACCATAACCTTATGATTAGATTATAGCGAAAATATCTTACTGTCAATGCATAAACCCGTAATTTTAGGTATATTTTATGCATTTGGTACGCTGCATACCGGCATACCGTGCATAAACGGTTGATCCAATTGTATAATAATGCATAGGCCCGAGGGTGGTATTTACCCTAAATCCTTTAGCTCTTTCTGGGCACATGCCCTAAATAATGGCTTCCGTAAATATTGCAAATGCCAAATATGTCCATAATATTCTAAATGGACCCCTAATTGCTACAATATGTTTTTATTTACATATATACCAATCCTTTTCCACATATTTCTATGTATTAGCATAATTTACGTTTGTATTTCTTAAAGATTACCCCCCAATATTCCGGGACACACAACGGAATGGCGCTGCTTTTTTTCACCCATGCATACCCTTCCTGGGATGCTGCCCAAGAGCCGCGGAATGCATAAATAAGCAGTTTTCATGCAAATTTGCAATCCTGCCCAGAGAGCACCTGCAATGACTTTATATGCCTAATTATGCCATATTATCCCAATTGATCCAATGCAGGTTTTCTCTTCGCTGTAGATTATTCCCTTGTCATACCTCCAAACCTCAACCGATTTGATCATTGCCTTATAAAAAAACCACAAATATATTTAAGAAACCTGTAAGAAATATCATAGAAGTTTCTTAAAATATCTGTGCTAAAATTATTCCCGGGAGATATCTCTGAATACTTGGGAGTGAAGCAGTAAAATGTACAATATTCTTGTAGCGGAGGATGAAAAAGAAATAGCGGCGGCCTCGGAAAGGTAGTGTGGGGCATAGGATACAAATTTGAAGGAAATGAAATAAAAAAAATACCCGCCGGATGGTCATTATTTTCAAACCATGCTTGCGGGTATTCTGTATTTTCCATTGTTTTGCCTGGGTATGCTATTCATGCCTGACGCTCTTAGTAAGGTTTCTAGGCTTATCTATATTTGTGCCCTTCTCCACCGCAGTGTAGTAGGCCAGAAATTGTAGGGGAATAACACTGACAATGGGAGAGAGAAGAGTCTTTGGAACATGAACTGCCCTGTCCACAATCTCACCCAAAGCATTATTCCCTTCACAAGTCACACCAATGGTGTAGGCCCCGCGGTCTATCAATTCCTGTAAATTACCGTACATCCTATCATATACATGCTCCTGGGTAGCCACGGCCACCACCGGGACTCCTTCTTCTATCAGGGCGAGGGTACCGTGTTTTAGCTCCCCTGCGGCGTAGGGCGTGGCATGGATATAGGTAATCTCCTTTAGCTTCAAGGATCCCTCCATGGCAACGGGGTAATCCAGGCATCTCCCGGTATAAAAGCAGCTGCTCTTGGATGCCAAGGAAGGCGCCAGCCCCCTCATGGACCAGGACAATCCCATGGCCTCCTCTGTCTTTTCAGGTATTTCTTTTAATGCAGAGGCTATGGCATCTATCTCTCCCCGGGGTATGGTATTTAGCTGCTGGGCGAAATAGCCAGCTATGAGATACATGGCGGCCAGCTGGGTCACATAGGCCTTGGTGGAGGCCACCGCCACCTCCACCCCCGCCCTGGTATATAAAACATGGTGGGCCTCCTGGGGTATGGTGCTGTCCTCCACATTGACCACTGCCAATATCCTAGCACCCTTTTCCTTTGCCATCCTCATGGCCTCCAGGGTATCCGCCGTCTCCCCTGACTGGCTGATGACGACCACCAAGGTTTTATCCCCCAAGAGAGGATTCCTATAGCGAAATTCCGAAGCCAGATCCACTTCCACATGTATGCCGGTGAGTCCCTCAATGGCATATTTCCCCACCAGGCCGGCATGATAAGAGGTGCCGCAGGCCGCTATGTAGATATTATGTACCTGGGCCAACCATTCCGCATCGAGGTTCATTTCCCCTAGGTCGATGCTCTTTCCACCGACCCCGGGCCTTATCCTGTCATCGATGGTATCCCTCAAAACCGCCGGCTGTTCCAATATCTCTTTCAGCATGAAATGATCGTATTTCTCTTTCAATGCCTTGTCATCCAATTTCATAATTGCGACCCCCCATTACATCCCGGAAATATTTAATATTT
>JAAYRB010000151.1 GCA_012519005.1 Clostridia bacterium | reverse complement strand
CGTATTCCACGTGGGAGGTGGCTATGGTGATGCCTCTTTCCCTTTCTTCCGGTGCGTTGTCAATTTGGTCGTAAGCTGTGGCGTCGGCAAAGCCCTGTTTTGATAGGGTGGCAGTGATTGCCGCCGTCAGGGTGGTCTTACCGTGGTCCACGTGACCAATGGTCCCTATATTCACATGGGGTTTCGTCCTCTCAAATTTTTCCTTGGCCATCTTGATTCCCCTCCTAAAAACAATAAAAGTCCTGATGTTAGGTTTTTGAAAAAAAACACATTGAGGCCTGGAAGCCCATTGGCTGTCCAACGCCTCTACTAAGAGTGACTCTGATAAAATGCTGGATATATTTTATAGTATTTTGTCTACCATGTCAAATATATGTAGAAAAGGAGATGTCACTTTTTGGCTGAAGGCGCAGCTGTCAGTTCATTCTGGATGGGCACAAGACAAAATCAAGTAAGGGCTGAGCATTTTTGCCCGGGAAGTCTGAAAATAAGGTAAAAGCCTTAAAAAAAACGCTTAACCCCCAGTACCATATGGTTTAAGCGTTTGCAAAAGCGAGGATATGTTGCTGGATACATTTACTAACACCTACAGCCCTCAACCTTTGATCCTATCTAAAACTTTTAGTATCCCATACATAATTGCCTGCGGTCTTGGTGGGCATCCGGGTATATAAAGGTCAACGGGGACAAGAGAATCAATGCCGCTATTAGCAGCATAGCAATCTCTAAATATTCCTCCACTGCAGGCACATGCCCCTACAGCAACGACAACCTTTGGATCCGGGGTGGCGTTAAAGGTTTTCAAAAGCGCGTTCTGCATATTTCTTACCGCGGTACCCGTTACCAGCAGCATATCTGCATGTCTGGGAGAAGCCACAAAATGAATCCCAAACCTTTCTATATCGTTTAAAGGGTTGTTCATGCCGTTTATTTCATAATCGCAGCCATTACATGAACCGGAGTCTACTTCCCTAATATACAGACTCCTCCCCAAAGTTTTTTTGATATTTCTTTCAAGTTTATTGCACAGCTCTTCATGGGATACCTCGGACACCCCACTATCTTCCGGAAGTGGACTTTTTCTGAGTCTATTTCTGTTTTTTTCCGCAAACTCAAAATCATTTGTCATTTTAGCAGCCCTGGTTTGGCAAACTTCTTCGCACAACATGCAGTAAATACATTCATCATAATTAATTCCTATATCATTGGATTCCCTATTGAGCACAATGGCACGAGAGGGACAGCGTGACGCACATTCACCGCATCTGGTGCATTTAGATATATCAATTACCGGCTTCCCAACAAACCTGTCTACCCTAAGGCGTGATTTGTCCGGGTAATTCTGTGTAAGCCTGGGATATTGAATTATTTTCCTGACCATTTTAAGTATTTGCATTTCTATTCTCCTCGTTTACAGATCATTGCCGGCGTAGGATAAGTTGAAGCTTTTATTAATCAAAGGAAAATCGGGCACAATATTTCCTTTCACCGCATGACATAAAGCCGGCCAATTACAAAAAGACGGAGTCCTTATTTTGTATCGGAATACAGTATTATCTTCCCCTGTCATTACCCAGTGTATGTTTTCCCCACGGGGTGCTTCTGTTATACCGAAGGCAAATCGATGGGGCTCAACGGAGTCTGTTTTTTCCCGCACCTTGCCCTCAGGCATTGCCTCAATTGCGTTGATAATTAAATCGATTGACTCGAAACATTCCTCGATCTTCACATTCACTCGGCAGTTCACATCACCATTGTTATGTTCAGATATATCAAAATCCAGGTCAGTATATGCCTCATAGGGATATGATTTTCTCACATCATAATGTCTGCCTGAGGCCCTCCCGGGGGGTCCTACGGCATTCAAATCAGCGGCTATACCCGCGGAAAGTACCCCAGTATTCTCCACTCTGTCGATAAAAAGGCTGTGCGCCTTAAGTATCCCCGCGGTATCCTTGAGTTCCGTTCTTATTTTATTAAGCTGCTCAATCAAACTTTTTTCTTTTCCTACGATGAAATCTTTTCTGACCCCACCCAGCCTGTTAACACTCCTCAAAAATCTCATCCCGCACAGTTCATCCGCGATCAGATAAGCCCATGCCCTCATAGCCCTAAATTGAAAAGCACCGAATCCGTATGCCACATCTAGGCATATTCCCCCCAGATCACCTAGGTGACTTGTAAGCCTTTCAAGCTCGGCAAACACCACGCGGATATATTTAGCCCGGGTAGGGACATTTACCCCTACTATCTTCTCCACCGCCTGACAATAGGCCAGGGAATTTGTAAAAGATTCATCACCTGAAATTCGCTCTGAAATGTACAGGCATTTCTCAATGCTTTCACCTTCACACATTTTTTCAATACCTTTATGAACATAATGTAGTTGGGCTTCTAGATGCAGAATCGGCTCACCAGCAACGCTGAATCTGAAATGACCAGGCTCTATGATCCCCGCATGAACCGGCCCAACGGGAATCTCATATACTCCCTCGCCTTTCACCTCCACAAACTCTTTTTTCTTATTTATCATGTGGACTTTTTTCCGTGTGTCAAAGTCTTTGCGTAAAGGGTATTTCCCCTCGGGCCAATTACCGTGAAATATTAGTTCCTTTAGTGCGGGGTGTCCCTTTGGGATAATACCAAATAAATCCTTTATTTCTCTTTCATACAGTGCAGCTGCCGGAATTTCATTGCAAATGGACTGAATGGTCATCTCTTCCTCAGAGACCATGGTTTTCAAGGTCAGCAGCCCACTCCTGTTTTTATCTGCAAACACATAATATACTGCGAATTTGTGGTGGAGTTGCCTCTCATCATTAGCAAACATGGAAACAAGGGGGCAGCCCAATTCAGTGTCTACATAAGTACAAATTTTCAAAATTTCCCGAGAGTTAACCTCCAAATACAGCTCATTTGAGCCGTTAAAGATACTATTGTAAATATCCTTAGGAAATAACTCCACAAGCTTTTTATTCAATGCCCGCATATTATAACTAGCTCCATTCATGGGTTTTTTCGCACATAAAGGCAGCCACAATCCTGAAGATGTTGAAATCAGCTGCCAATGATTATGTTTTGTGCATTCAGAACAAGTTCTTTCAACTCATAAGGTATAAATATCCCAGTTATTGAAATTATAGTAAGAAGGACCATGATGACGGCAATCCCAGCGAAATTTGATTCGGCAGAAGGTGTGCTTGTTTTTTTGTCCTGCACATAATCCTGACCATAGAATATCCTGAACAAATTGAGCGCAATCCCAACGAAAACCACTGCTAACAGCAGAAGAAAGATGGCACCCAACCAAAAACCTCCAATTTCAAATATAGATATGGCAATGTTTAGTTTGCTGGCAAAAACACTAAAGGGTGGCGTGCCTGCAATAGCAAACAGTCCAAGCAGGAATGCTGTTCCTGTAATCGGGATAACCCTCAATACACCCTTTGTCTTCGAGATGTCCTTTGTGCTATATTTCTGCAAAACCCTACCGGAGGACAAAAACAGCATTGATTTTGTAAAAGAATGATTGATCATAT
Source organism: Clostridia bacterium (assembly GCA_012519005.1). Taxonomy (GTDB): domain Bacteria; phylum Bacillota; class DTU086; order DTU086; family DTU086; genus JAAYRB01. The sequence continues at coordinate 15,104 of JAAYRB010000151.1, read as the reverse complement.
GAAGCAGCGCCCCGAAAATTGAAAGTGGGGTGAATACTCCCACAGCAACAGCAATAATCCCCATATGCTCAATGCTTGAGTAAGCCAAAAGCCTTTTGTAATCCCTTTGCGTAATTATGAAAATAGCCGCCGTGGCAATGGATAAAACCCCAACGGCAATTAACAATCTACCCACATAGGCATTGCTGCCAAGGTTCCGATTTACTATGGCAACCGTCCTGATTATTCCATACATGGCACTATTCAGCAGGACACCGGACAAAAGAGCACTAACAGGTGAAGGGGCCTGGCTGTGGGCATCTGGAAGCCAAGTATGCATGGGCGCCAACCCCGCCTTTGTACCAAAACCCACAAGAATAAATATAAACGCCAATCTTACAACAGAGGGATTCAGCAATTTCGCATTTTCACACAGGGCGGGCCAATCCAAATACTGCGAGCCGTGTAAAACCTCAATGGATGAAAGATGTAAAAAAATAATCCCCAGCAATGCCAGTGCAATTCCCACGGAACAGATAATTATGTATTTCCAGGCCGCCTCTAAAGCATACCTATTGCTGTAAAAGCTTACCAGAAATGCTGACGCCAAGGTGGTGGCTTCAATAGCAATCCACATAATACCCATGTTTTTTACTGTCAAAGCTAGGATCATCGTAAATATAAAGGAATACTTGAGAACATAGAAAATTTTTAATTTGCCTGGAGCAATTTTTTCATTTTTTATTTCATTTTCCATATAACTGACTGAATAAATGCTGACCAAAAAACTAATAATCAGAACAATGTCCAAAACAATAATGCTCAAGGAATCGACATAAAAAATTCCACCAAGGGCTTGGTATTCAATTTTCCCCCAAAGCAATACACCCCGAGTAATAAAAACCGCTGTTATCAATAGAACAGTTGAGGTTAATACACTGACGGTATGCTGAAGCGTTCTTTTGCTGCAAAAAAGAAACAACAGAACCGCAATGATTGGTGCAGCTAATAAAACAAATCCCATTTTTTTATCCCCTTAATTTATTTAACTTCTCTATGTCAATCGAATCAAACTTTTCACTAATATTAAATACCATAAAACCCATTATTACTACCGCTGTTAGAACATCAATAAACACACCCAAGTCAACTATGAACGGAAGCCCATGGGTGGAAAACAAGGCAGTAACGTACAAGCCATTTTCAACCACAAGGAAACCCACTATTTGACCTATAGCTTTTTTCCTGCTGATCATAAAAAACAATCCAATTAAAATTACAGACATGGAATTTACAATCTGAGCATTGATGATACCCGAATTTATGCCTTCTATTGTTGACACGGAAAAATACGAAAAAACTACAAGGGCACAGCTCAAAATAACCAGGATAGGAATATTCAATATAAAGTCCTTTTCCACAATATACTCAACGCTGGCATAGGTTTTTTCGAGCATATTTGGTATAAGGATAACTTTCAGTACAATTATAAGGAGGCAAACTACCAGAAGGTCAATACGCCCTTTTTCAAGGGAAAAGCCCATTGCCCCGGCAGTAAGTGCAATCAGCAAAGATTGAATCCTAAAAGTTTTGATATAGGATTTTATCCTCTTGTTAGCCATGAGGATGAAACTAGAAAATAATATCTGCACAGATAAAACATCAAAATAACTAAACATTGCTTCCTCCTAAGATGAAATATTGCAAAAAACCCAAAAACAAAAGTATGAACGATAGTGTTGCTAGGTTGGGTATACTGAAAAATCTTAATTTTACTGTGCAAACCTCAGCTATAGCGATTATTATTGTAACTGTGATAACCTTTGCAACGTAAATAAAAATAGACACCACCAATGCACCGATACCTGTGACAGCTATAAGCTGGTCATGGGGAATTAAAATATTAACAAGAAGGGTGATAAGCACCAGCTGCTTAATCATGGCCCCAAGTTCCATAATGGCAAGGTGCCTTCCCGAATACTCCAGCATCATGGCCTCATGCACCATAGTTAATTCTAAATGCGTTGAGGGATCATCCACAGGGATTCTCGAGCTTTCAGCAATGATAATTATTAAAAATGCAAGGAATATCATTACAAAAACGGGGTATGTCAGCGGCGCCCCGATTCCTTTCATGGCCTGCATAATCTGAGGAAGTGAAGTCGACTTGGAAATCAGACCTACCATGAACAATGAGACCAGAACCGAAGGTTCGATCAAAATTGAAACCATTGCTTCACGGCTGCTCCCCATACCCCCGAACATGCTTGCGGTGTCTAATGCGGCAAGCATTGTGAAAAACCTTCCCAGTCCAAGTATTGAAATCAGTAAAATAATATCCCCGGGTAGTGTTCCCGGCATAATTTTTGTAGTAACGGGAACAAGCAAGGCGGCGGCAATTGAAGTGGAAAAAACAATATACGGTGCAATCTTGTAAACCCAAGTGGACTCTTCCGAAACTACGGAGGTTTTTCTAAGGAGCTTCAATAAATCATAATACACCTGTAGTAAAGGAATCCCTGTTCTTTTCTGGGAAAAAGCTTTTATCTTCCTTATAATACCGTCCAGTAAAGGTGCAAGCATAATAATTACCAGCAATTGAATCAATACATAAGCAGCATACTGCATATCCATCTCCCCCCCATCCCTATTTATGCAAACCTGTTGTATGTCATTAAAACAATAAGAGTTACAAAAATATAAATCAGATAACTGTGGATGCTGCCGGCCTGAATTTTAACTTTTGCCCTATTGGAGAACAACTGCATCAAATAAACGGCGGGGTTGTATATGTATTTTTCAAATATAAGCTCAAATTCTGTTACATACTCAAGCGATTCCGGAAAGTAAGTGGAACCGCCCACCGCCCTAAGCTCATTCGAGGGTCTAAAAAGCATTCTAAACACAATTTTAATAGGGTTTGAAAAAGCCTCCCCGCTGTACTGCATCCGCGAATTAAGCGCTTCAAAACCACAATCCCAGGTTCCATATCTTCTTTCGATATATTTTCCTCCTATAACTCTGATAACCAACATTGCAAGCACAGCAATTATCGTTAAAGCGATAAGTGCGGCAGCAGGGGATATAACACTACCTGGTATTTTTAGGGGGTGATAAACAATCATGAGGCCCCCTTTAAGCTGTCCAAAAAGTGATACACCAAGCAGATCAAAAACAACTTTGTCAGCAACCCTCAGGAGCAGCATCGGGAAAACTCCAATAATCAAACAAAGAACAACGGGAATCCCCACTCCGATATTCATGATAACTGGGACTTCCTTTGCCTGTAGTGCATGCTCACTTCTCGGAAGCCCTAAGAAAGAAATACCATAAAGTTTTACAAAGGTTGCAATTGCCAATGCCCCGGCCAAAGCCAGTGCGGCAGCGGAAATAATTGAAAGCAAGTTCAATATTGCCTTGCCGGAAACAATATTTGCGAAAAGAGATTGCAGCACAAACCATTCACCGATGAAACCATTGAATGGAACAATGGAAGAAATAGAAATGGCACCGCCTAAAACGAAAAGTGCGGTGATAGGCATCTTTTTGATTAGCCCACCCAATTTTTCGATGTTTTTCGTGTGCGTAGAATACTGTATTGAGCCAACGCCAAGGAACAGGCTTCCTTTGAAAAGAGAGTGGTTGAAGGTGTGCAAAAGTGCGGCCACAGTAGCCAATGAACCAACCATTAAATTCCCCTGTGCCAGTGCTATAAAACTAACTCCTAACCCAATAAATATAATCCCAATATTTTCAATACTGCTGTATGCCAGGGTTTTCTTCATATCGCTCATGATATAAGCATACGCCACACCCAGTACAGTGGATAGTACCCCAAGAATTACAATCGTAATTCCCCACCATATATGCGCAGCACCCAAAAAGAAAAAAATAAATCTAAAAATTCCATATACCGCTGTTTTGATCATGACCCCAGACATAAGAGCTGACACATTGCTGGGTGCCGCCGGGTGTGCATACGGAAGCCATATATGTAAAGGAATAACCCCGGCTTTCGCACCAAAACCAACTAGAAACAATATGAAAATGATATTTTTGGCAAGAATCGGTATGCCCACGGAGCTACCGAAAATATCAAAAGATTTTGTGTGACTAAATACCAACATCAAGCCTATCATTAGAAAAACGGTACCCACATGGGTCATTATAATGTACAATGTGCCGGCCGCTTGATTTTCCTCATATTCTCCTTCATAGACAACTAAAAAATAGGAAATTAAGGCCATTGCCTCCCACGCTAGAAGGAAAAAAACCGCATTTCCAGACGTCATTACAAAAAACATAGATAATATAAAGGTTGAGTACAGAAAGTTGAAAAGACCAACATTTCTTTTGCCCACATAGGTAGAGATATAACCAATCGAGTATAAAGATACGCAAAAAACAAGTATCGATAGAGACAAAACAAAGAAAGCGGAGAGATTATCAATTTTTATATCAGCTGATATAAAAGGTATTGAGGATTGAAAGATGTGGATAGCTATCAGACTTTCTTCCGAAAAAATTTTTAGAATTGAGGCCGACATCCCAAACACGGACCCAGCAGCACAGATCAAATTTGATGCAGTATTACATAACCTTTGTTTCTTAATAAAAACAAGTGAGATTACCGCGGCAATTACATAAAACATAATTGAAACTTGAAACATGCTACGAATAGATAATGCTTCCAATATCCTATCATTCCTTTATGCTTTTTAATTTCCTAACAGCGTCTTAATAAGAGGTGGGAAAAAAATTAAATTATTGACCAGGAACGACCAATAATCACTATCAAAAAACCTTTGAGGTTTTTATAAAATATATGGTGCGAAGAGTAAGATCCGAAAGACTGTCCTTGTATATCCAGCAAGGCACCGCTGCTTTGATAAAGCTTCTAGGGTAGAAGTATCTGTCTATGTTGTGTTGTAGGCATGCCCACTGCCATATTTCTCCAAAAGGCAATATAATAATAACGTGCTCCACTATAGTATATATAGATAAATCGCCTTCTGTCAAGGGAAATTTTACATTAAATGGAGCAAGACATTAAAGAAAAAACAATACCCATAACTTTTCCCGGGGACAAATAATCTCATTGCGCTGGGTCCACTAATAAAAACAAAAAAGGGGAAGGCGCCCTCCTATAAGAACACCTTCCCCTGAATATACTAACCGTTACTTGGCAAGGGCGTAGGCATCATTTCTATAGTCCGCGCCGGCATTGAGCACATCAGTCAAGGGGTCAACCATTATGGCGCATTGGGCACCAAAGCCAAAGGGTCCTCTCTCGGTTTTATGCCCCATGTCTGTCAATACATCCACGGTCTTTTGCGGTATTCCTTCCTCAAATCTTACATCATATGGGTTGGTGTTGTGGGGGAAAGTTGAAGAGGGCAGCGCTCTGGTAGAAAATCTTGGTGCTTCGATAGCATCCTGGACATTCATCCCAAAATCCACCATGTTGACAATACACTGTGCAACTCTCTGGGGCTGGTCGTCCCCACCGGGACTGCCTATCACCATATAAGGTGCTCCATCCTTAGTGAGCAGTACCGGCGCTAGAGTCACCCTGGGTCTCTTATGAGGCTGTAGGGAGTTGGGGTGATCCTTATCTAGGGAGAAGTAGTCCCCCCTACAGTTGAAAATAATACCTGTATCTGCCATAACTACACCGCATCCAAAGGATGAGTGAAGACTGGGCATAAAGGATACCATGTTGCGATCCTTATCAACGATACAGAGGTAGCTGGTATCACCCTCGTGGAGATCATAATCTGGATATGGGTCATCATTTAGGGCAACTTTTCCTGAAAACCCGCTGATCTTGTAGGGTGTCCCAAGGCCCATAGCCTTCTCTGGGTCTATGTCCTTTTTTCTATCCTCGGCATATTTGTCGCTTAGCAAAACATCGAAGGGAATATCTACAAAATCCATATCCGCTAAATATGCTTCTCGGTCCGCATAGGCCAACTTGGCCGATTCTGTTAGTACATGCAGGTATTCAGCACTGTTATGCCCAAGTTCCTTTAAGTCGTATTGCTTCAGTATGTTCAGCCAGAACAAGGTGGTAGGAGTCGTGGTAGCTGAGGCATTGGCCCATACATCATAGCCATTATAGTTTACCTTCACCGGATCCTCTATTCTCACTGAGAATTCAGCGAAATCCTCGTAACGGAAGAGCCCGCCATTTTGCTCGGAAAACTCAGCAAACTTTTTGGCAATATCTCCTTTGTAGAAGGCATCTCTGGCGGCCTTTAGCCCTTCTTTGTATCCAGCCTTTCCTTTATTGGCTTTTTGGGGGTTTGCTTTTCGTTCGGCTTCGATCAGTGTACGGAAGGTTTTGCCCAGCTGTGGGTTGGTAAGAATATCTCCCGCTTTCCAGCTGGTCTTACCATCGGGGAAATACAATGCCTCTGAGGTGGGATACTTATGAAGCTTTGATGCATTGTTCAGGAAATTCGCAAGGCTCTCGCTAATGGGGAAACCCTCTTCCGCGGTTTTTATGGCAGTTTGAAGGACTTCCTCCAACCTCATAGTTCCCCACTCGTCTAACATGGTACACCAGGCATCTACAACGGCAGGTACAGTTGCTGACAGCAGGCCATCGTTTGCAGGGATGACCCCATCATTATTCTTGTTGTACCAATCAATGGTAGCTAATTTTGGTGACCACCCGGCAGCATTGATAGCCTTAACTTTTTTTGCCTTTGAGTCGTAAACCAAAATCATGGCATCACTGCCCACACCATTCATCGCCGGATCTGTCAGGGCCAGCACCGCCTGTGCAGCCACTGCTGCATCGTAGGCGTTTCCACCCTTCTTCAAAATTTCATACCCCGCCATGGCCGCTTCCGGCTTGCAGGCAGAAACAGAGAAATCCGTCCCCCGGATCACCGGACGTACAGCAGCATTGGCCGCCGCAGGAATCAACAAGGCCATTGCAATCAACAAAACCAAACCTAAGGTCAAAAGTCTCCCTTTACCCAATTTTAACAAACCCTCCAACCCCTTTCTTTGCATTTAATACACACACATCAATAAAAGGCTTCTCACTGACAATACTGTCAATTCTCACCTCCCACCCCTTGGATATTCATATAACACCCTTGTGACAAAGGTATCAATGGTGGTGGAACTTTTAGGGTATTGCAGGTCCTGAAACCTGATCCCCCCATATCTCATCCAATACTGATGGTTATTCGATGGTGGGTATAATTATGAAGTTTGAGGGTATGCCAATGGAAAAATCTTTGTACTTGCTTTGTACTGATTCATATCGTTCGCATTTTTGAAAAGGGACAGGTCGCTCCTGCTGCCGCTGCTGAGTACCTTTTTGTAGTTTAAAGAACAGTCAGTGATTAAAATATGTCATGAACATTACCAGCAGCAGCCTATAGGACAGTCCAACGGGAAACGTGCATTTATTTTAACATCAACCGTTCACATTTTCAACCATTATGCGGCAATAGTTGGATATTTTACCTAATGCGTCATTAATTGCAGTAGATGCGTAGAAGCGATAAAGGAAACCAATCTTCATCTAAAGAAAACCCCATGTATTTCCATTATGTATTTGCTTGGCAGGAAAAAATCAGCTGTCCCTTATACGAAGTATCGGTAAAAGGGCAAAAAAAGGGGGTAGTCGTCTAGAACGAATACCCCCATTGGCATTGACCTTTACTCTTCAAATGCGCCGGCATCACATCTTGGATCCGGACCCGCATTTAATACATTTGTTGAGGGGTCAACCACAATGGTGCACTGGGCACCAAATGTACCTCTACCGGTTTTATGTCCCATTGCTGCCAGTGTATCAACCGCTTCCCAAGGTACCATGTTGCGATCCTTACCAACCACACAAATGTTGACAAAATCCATGTCTGTCAGGTATGCCCGCTATCCGCATAGGCCAACTTAGACGATTCCTTAAGAATGTGTAGATATTCAGCTGCAAGATGATGCTGGAGGTTTCCGGACAAGCATAATTTACCGCATATCGGCTTCCATGCTCTCCGTCATACCAGTGCCACCCTGCTCATAAATGAGGGGCTGAATATTAAGGTCCTCAGTGCTCGCCTCGGCCGTGCTGAAACATCAACAACATTAAACATATATGCCCGGGCTTTACAGAGTGCCGATGAAGCCGCCGCTGACAGGATGGACAATATATTGTCCGATCCAAAGCAGTCTAGTGAGTAAGTTGTCCCAAAATGTCCTCAAAACAGTGAATATGCAAAGATGTGTATAAATAAAAAAAACCCCAAACCATTGGGGTGTGTACGTTTTATCTGGAGCCCACAACCGGATTTGAACCGGTGACCTCCGCCTTACCAAGGCGACGCTCTACCTCCTGAGCCATGTGGGCGTGGGAACTGCCCATATTATAAAAATGGTTGCGGGGGATGGATTTGAACCAACGACCTTCGGGTTATGAGCCCGACGAGCTTCCAGCTGCTCCACCCCGCAACATTATATTTTTGGTGGAGAGGGCAGGATTCGAACCTGCGAAGGCGCTGCCAGCAGATTTACAGTCTGCCCCCTTTGGCCAACTCGGGAACCTCTCCACACTTTAAAAATCCAGCATAAACAACTATATCAGATCTATCAGGTCCTGTCAAGGTTAAATCTCGGTTAATACTATTAAAGATGGGGACAAAGCAGCTGAAAAGCTAATCCTCCCTTTTTTCCAAGTATCTTTCCAGCTTGCGCTTAACCCTTTGAAGAGCATTATCAATAGACTTAACATGTCTGTCCAACTCTATGGCAATCTCCTGGTATGATTTGCCCTCTAGGTAGGCCATTAAAACCTGCCACTCCAGGGGACTGAGTATTTCCCCCATTTTTCTTTCTATATCATTGAATTCCTCTCTGCTGATAATGAGTTCCTCTGGATCAGTTATTTTTGTTCCAGAAATTACATCCATCAACGTCCTATCGGAATCCTCATCATATATGGGTTTGTTTAGAGAGACATACGAATTGAGCGGAATATGCTTTTGTCTGGTAGCGGTTTTTATCGCCGTAATAATTTGTCTGGTTATACATAATTCCGCAAAAGCCCTAAAAGAAGCCAGCTTGTCCCCCCTAAAATCTCTGGTAGCCTTGTATAGACCGATCATACCTTCTTGGATTATATCCTCCCTATCCGCCCCTATCAGAAAGTAAGACCTGGCCTTTGCCCGCACGAAGTTTTTGTATTTATTTATCAAAGATTCCTGGGCAATGTCATCGCCACATTGAGCCAAACCCACTAATTCTTCATCCATCATTGCGTTATATAAATCGCTTTTCCTTTGTTGGGGGTAAACGCCCATTGAATCGCCTCCAATAAAAAAATAATATCAGCCCCAAAAGCGCTTAACTATTCGCAATTTTATTAGTTAATGATTGGTAATTCCCGTGATTTTGAGTAATGCGAAGCCGTTTTCTTCGAACGGAGGCAAGTTATTTGCAGAAATGATTGTCCAACTGACGAGGATAATTATACATGAATAATGGTTTAAAATCAAGGCCATCTTATCACACTAATCACCGCGGCGCAATCTTTCTAAGGCATCCCGAACCTTGTGTTTTATATGTGTATCCATACGAAAATGTATTTTTCCCTTGGACATATGCTTACTGCTGGCATGTTTTGCCATTCTTATTTGGTGAAGGAGCTCCTTGGGAGTAACCCTGTATGCACCCTTGCCAAAGATAATTCCCTGTTCGAGACGATCTGATGTGGCAACAGTCACAACTTTATCAGTGGTCTTACCTGGAAGCAGATTACCTACAAGTTTTTCTATATACATATCAGCGGTTTCATTTTCCTGTGTATGAACCACAACTACACCATCCATCTCTTGCCTACTGCCCCTGCCACCTTTGACATTGTAAGCATCAAAGACAATTATGATATTGTTCAGAACCAGACCCTGATAATCTTTTAAAATTTCCACCAGTCGATCCCTGGCATGGAGGTAATCCGCATTTTTTAGAAGGATCAACTCCGGCCAGCTGTTTATTATATTATCCCCATCAACGATCAGTACGTCCTCCAATGCACTTACCTCATCTTATTGTTTTTGCAACCTTTGGCGAAGGACCTCATACATCAATATAGAGGCCGCATTGGCAGCATTCAAAGAATTAATCTTGCCAAATTGCGGTATCCTCACAAGGTGGTCACATTTTTTCTTGACCAACCTCCGCATCCCCCTATCTTCACTCCCTATAACCAACACAAGGGGGATATTGAAATCCATCTCAAAATATTCCTTTGGCCCATCCATGTCCGCACCCATCACCCAACAACCTTGACCCTGAAAGAAATCAAGAGCTTGAGCAATATTGGACTGAGCTACGGGCACATACTGCACGGCCCCGGCGGAAGCCTTCTCAACCCCGGGTGTTATTTGGACAGAATTTTTCTTGGGTATTATTATACCATGAACTCCCGCCGCATCGGCAGTACGAATTATGGAACCAAAATTTTGTGGATCCTGAATCTGGTCTAAGACAAGAATAAAGGGGTGTCCCCCTTTGGGGCAACTGTTGAGGATTTCCTTAACTCCCACATATTCAATGGGAAGGGCTTCTGCGATGACCCCCTGGTGAGAACGTGTTTTTGCAACGGCCTCAAATTTTGCCTGATGAACGTTCAGCACCTCAATCTTACTGCGTTTCGCTTGCCCCTGGATCTTGTCTATAATGCCACCGGTGCTGCCCTTGATAATCAGCACCCGCTTTATATGTCGGCCTGCTTTCAAGGCCTCCAAAACAGGCTGTCTACCCTCTATGGTCACTGTTTCCAAACTTACTGCCCCTTTCATATTACAAATAATTTACTTTATATTATCTGTTCCCCGCAAAATTTTGCCCATGAATTGCTTAAGCAGTCAGCTTACTCCTGCTCATTTACCTCAACCGGTCCCCCATCTCTTATTTCATACGTCAGCTCTTCAATTACAATCCCATTTTCCTTTTTCTTTTTAAAATTTATAAAATCGTATCCGTCATGGGTTTTGCCCTGGGATGTCTCATAAATATATCTTATACCATTTTCAACCTTTTCCCTAGTCCCCAGCCAATAGGGGCAATCATTGAGAAAGGGGTTATGCTTTGTTAGCTCAGACCCCATCAATGCTCAAATAAACCTTGTCATGCTCCATATGGGTGTCGGGGGAGATGCATGGGAACCACTACCACCATGCTCTAAACAACCAGATAAAACAAAAGCCATTAGCAATATAAGTCCAAAAATGCAGAGCTTCTTCACATATAGCCCCTCCCTTACCTGATCACCCCAAAAAACTAAACAGTAGAGATATTATCTTTCTTTACTGACACTGGTAAATACAATATTACCTGACGCTTCATCTATATAGAGGCCGGTTCTAATGTTTTATATCTGACACAGCCCCTTCGATATATCACACCGCTTTTTGTGAATATATTCCACTTACTGGGAAGTCTGGGATTCGATATCGATAAAAACAGGCATCTTTAAAATATCGCCGGTATGGATCAAATGTGGGTCAGTAATGTTGTTAAGCTCTAGAACTTGTTTAGTATACCATTTTGAATTCATTCTAAAGTGTTCATTCATAAAATATGGACTTATAATGCCCGTTAAGGTATCTCCCGGTTGAACAATAATATTTTGTATCTCCTTTAACTCCCAAATATTATCAGGCCTGTTTTCTATGGAAATGTTTGTGCTTCTGGCAATATCATCCCGGTCAATATATTGATCAGACGGTATTACAATGCATCCATTTTCAAATGTGTACCAATTTCCGGTAAAGAGGTTGATACACCTCCCTGTTTGTTCATCGTAGATATATCCTCTAAATACTTGAGGTTTGTCCTTAAATGCGGTTTCCCTTTCAGCGCCAACAACCAACAACTTATCCTGTATTTCTAGTTTTCCACAACCAGCAACACCGGCAATCACCAGTGCTAAAATAAGTAGTAAATTTAATTCTCTCAATGATATCACCCCCGTGAAAATGATATTTCATCTCACACATTTTGCATTGCCACATAAATTCCCCATCCACGGGATTTAATTTGTTGTAAATTTTTCCGGCTTTTCTGCCCTCATTTTGATTATAGTGCCGCATTCCGTACAAACATCAACTATTATGGCACTTCCGGTTGTGAATATCTTACCTAAGGGCCTCAGGGTAGCATAACCCTCCAATTTCCCTTTTCCAATTTTGCTGCTTCCGCAATCAGGACATTTATCCACGTTCATGTTCAATGCACACCATCCCCTTTACTGCTTGGCATAATACTACTGATGTGCCCTATATTATCAAATAAATATATAACCCTACATTTTTTTAGCAAAGTAAATCATACATTCATACCTATATCTTAAATTTATATTTATTAAAAGCCATTACACTAAAAGCCGGAACTGTAATAGCGGCCAACCAAATATAGAATGAGGGTGTATCTTTTCCCCCATATAAGGCAAAATATAATGCTCCTAAAATGACCCAACCCGAACCAAGAAATGTCAAAGGAAATACCAAGCTTCTTTGATAAGCCCTACCAGTATCTGAATCACGATATTTCTTGCCAAGAAAGATATCACTTCCCAATGCACGGGAAGTCATACATATCCTTATCATCAAATCTGACCGTGTTTGATAATGTCCTTGTGAACTCCGATTCTAAAACCAATGTTTTCAACATACTGATTTGATTGGCGTCAAGCACATATTCTTGATAGTTCGCGGTATTAAGATAGCCTTTTTCGTATTACAACATTGCTTGATGTTGTAATATTTGATACACCGGCAATCTTGCTACCGGGAATGTTAAAATACCAGTAAATAATCAGGCACACTAATATGCCTATTAAAATCCCCATGGTTAACTTAGGCGGTTTTTTCATAATTGTCTTTGTCTCTATGTTCATAATATTCTTTCATTCTTCAATTCCTTTATTGCATTTTTCACTGCAACCTTGATTACATAATATAGAACAATCACAGGAATGACCATGGAAATAGACAATAGAAAAAACCCGGCACATGAACAATTCATACTACCTAAAAACAACTCCACTCCTATAGTAAATTTCTTGATAAGGAAGAATAATTCATTAGCCAGTATATGAACATGCCGATTATTGGCAGGGAAAATGTGATTCCTAGCCATAAAAAAGGCGATATCCCTAACGCTGAACAGGTTAAACTCCTTGCATCTCGAAAAACTATTGTAGTTACCGCAAGGTGTGTAGCTACAAACAGAAAAATCCAGGCAATCTGAATAAATGCGACAAGAGTAATCAATGGCATAAAACCCCTCCTTTATTTCCTGTTATGAGGAAACCCCATTGTCCAATTACACTATTCACATCTCTTCCTTTATAACATGTCGCGGGGTTATTTAAACCCCTGAATTACACCCACCGTTTGACAATTACTGCTGCCGTGTAAAGGAAAAGAACAGGCAAGAAAATAATAGACTATAATAGAGCCTAGTATTGAAGGAAATGGTAAAATGAACCGTGGAGGTTAAAAAAATGAAAAACAAAATTATAGTTATTTTAATATTAAGTTTGTCTGTCACCTTCATTATTGCTGCTTCTGTCCACTCAAAGAGGAATCCTTCCCCAAATTTAGGAAAGCAAAAAGCGGAAGTCTTAATGGATTCTTCTGAAAAGGACGTAATAGCCAAAGTCAACGGTCAGCCTGTTCTTCGTGTAGACTTTGAACTGGGCCTTAAGGAGATCAGTGTTTCTGAGGCCCAAGTAGAAAAGAATCTAGGAGACGCTGCGGAATTGCCCCTCATCCAAGAAAAGATAAAGGAACTTAAACAACTCAGTGATAGATATAGCCCGGAAGCTAGGGCACTAGCACATGTTTTATCTAAGGAACTTACCTATCAGGAAGCCCTCAAAAAAGGGTTCGTTGCTTCAGATGAGGAGGTCAAGGAATATTGTGATTGGGTTAAAGAAAATATGGAAACTGCGAGATCGGACAACTCTGAATTTGATGAATTTGTGGGCACAATTGGTGAAGATACGTACTTGAAAGAAATACTCCCCAATATAATGAAAAAATCAATGGCCATTGGCAAACTTAAGGCTGAAATGAGCAAAGACTTATCGACAACTGAAGCGAATAAAAAGTGGCACCTGTATAGTGCTTCTCTTATCAAAGAAGCTGACATTGAGTTGATTGATCCGGAATTGGATTCCTCTATGGTTGATGAAGCAATAGATGTTATACAGGCTTTTGCAAACTTTGAGTAAATCCAACTAAATTGTCCTAAAAAACTTAGAGACACATACCTACCATGACCTCCACCAGTGTAGACATCGCCTATCTAATTCGCATGGATAAAAGTGTTAAAAAATAATTTTAGAAAATTACAGATAAAGTGTTACCAAGTTGTACCTTCGGACGTTTATAATGGCAGCGGCAAGAATAAGCCTTGAAATTTAAACAAAGGAAGTATGATTATGATTGCATGCAACAAAAAAATGGACTGTCTTGGTTTAAAATATAGATTTGAATTTTTTAATGATGTGGCAGGTAACTCCAATACTCTTAGGGTTTTATAGGGAGGATAAAATACAATGATGCCAGAGCCGCCGTGGTGGGATAAAATAATACCCCTAATTATCTTTATAAAATTAGCTTATCATAGTATTCCTATTATAGTTTTGGTTTTTGTAATTGCCATATATAAAAATGTGAAAAAAATTGTACAAAACACACCCAACAATGAAGGGGATAAAGAATAAAATAAATAGTGTTGCCGGGATATATTCTGCCCGAAGAAAGAAGGCCTCTTACTTTAAAACTAGATACTATTGCTAGTCAGGTAGGTGTTATTTTCTGCACCTGCCTACTTTTTGTTAATCCAGCAGCAAACTCGGATTGATCCAATTCTACCCCCTCATGACATACAACTCACCCCCTTCCCCTCTCAAGCCATCTTTTTTAAAACACTTATCTGCTGTGCACTGGTTGATCCCCATCGGACATTACTGTGTTAGTCTGCTCCTACAAGCAGAGTTTCAGGTGGCCGCACCAGATAATGGGGGTAATGTTATAATGTAACAAGAAAAAACATAGACACTTTTTCTTGTAGGAGGGGAGGCGTATGTTTGCCCT
>JAAYRB010000150.1 GCA_012519005.1 Clostridia bacterium | reverse complement strand
GAAAAAGACTGTGAAATAGGAGATTTGACACCTTCATTGGAAACAACCATCCAGGCTAAACCTTTTGCCCCAAATTGTTTTATATACTCAGTAAGGTCATCTATATCTTTTCTAGAATAATCGCCACAGCCCTTTGCGTTAATACCCTTAACTACCCCCCCATTCCGAACCACTTGGGAAAATACCTTAAAATCAACATCCGCCGCGATGCTTGTAATATCCATCAATTCAAGGGCATAGCGAAGATCCGGCCTGTCCAACCCATATTTGCTGATTGCCTCATGGTGCTTCATGCGGGGGAAGGGTATACTTAACTCAACACCTAGGGCTTCTAAAAACACATGATACATTAAACGTTCCACCACATCTATAATATCTTCTTCATCCACGAATGACATTTCCATATCCAACTGGGTGAATTCCGGTTGGCGATCCGCCCTTAAATCCTCATCTCTGAAACATCTAACAATTTGAAAATACCTGTCCATACCGGCCGCCATCAATATTTGCTTGAATATTTGGGGTGATTGGGGTAGGGCAAAAAAATCACCAGGGTGAACCCTACTGGGAACCAGGAAATCCCTTGCCCCTTCGGGAGTACTCCTTGTAAGCATGGGAGTTTCAATCTCTCTAAAGCCATCTCTGTCTAAAAAATCCCTGATGCTTTTAAATACCCTGTGCCTTAGAGATATGATATCCTGCATTTCCCGCCGACGCAGATCAATATAGCGATATTTTAGCCTGACCATCTCATCCACCTTCCCCCCTTCAGCTGGGGTAAAAGGGGGTGTGTTTGCTCGATTAAGGATATTCATTTCAGTTATATAGACCTCTATTTCACCTGTGTTCAGATCCTCATTCATGGTCCCCTCAGGTCTTTTTTGGACTTTGCCTACCACAGATATAACATATTCCCCTCGAATCTTTTCTGCTTCTTCATAGGCTTTCATATCCACTTCAGGGCTGGAAACAACCTGCACAAGCCCGGTCCTGTCCCGAAGATCTACAAAGATCAGCCCCCCATGATCACGTCTTTTATGTACCCATCCCATCAATACAACCTCATCGCCAAGATCTGATATATCCAACTCCCCACACATATGGGTTCGTTGGGTCTTGCCCTTGATTTCATCCATTATTTATCCCCCCTATTACTGCTTTTAGTTCAGATAGTACTGCATCCAATCCTATTTCCCTCTGTTCCCCGGAACCCATATCCCTGACCACTATATTTCCCCTGCCCAGTTCTTCCTCTGCCACAATTACCAGTATCTTAAACCCCTGCCTGTGAGCAAACCTCATCTGTGCCCTGAGACTTCGCCCCAAATAGTCTTTATCCGCCAAAAACCCTTCCTGCCTCAGCATTGCTAGGAT
The DNA here is from genome assembly GCA_012519005.1 of Clostridia bacterium. Classification (GTDB taxonomy): domain Bacteria; phylum Bacillota; class DTU086; order DTU086; family DTU086; genus JAAYRB01. The sequence continues at coordinate 7,565 of JAAYRB010000150.1, read as the reverse complement.
TCTAACGGCTTCCTTGGTTTCTTTTGAATCTGCTGCGGTATTTGCCGTGGCAATAAAAATTTTCGGCTTAACAACTTGCTCGATGTTTTGGCCCTGTTCATCTAAGGCCAATAATATTCTCTCCATGCCCAGGCCAAACCCAATGCCGGGAGTATCGGGGCCTCCACATTCCTCCACCAGCAAATCATATCTGCCCCCACCGCCAATGGAAGACTGAGCACCAATACCCTGCACCATGATTTCAAAAGCAGTTTTAGTATAATAATCCAATCCACGCACCAGTTCCCTGTTTTCAATATAGGGCACATTGAGAATCCCTAGATATTCGCGAACCAGCTCATAATGGGCCAAACACTCCTCGCATAGACTGTCAAAGGGCTTGGGGGCAGCAATCATAATCTCATTACAAGTTTCACTTTTACAATCAAAAATCCTCAGGGGATTCCTTTCAAGTCTGGACTCGCAGGTATCGCACAGGCTATCCGTATAGGGCCTGAGATAATTCAAAAGTTTCTCCTTATTGGCCGCCCGACACCGGGGGCAGCCAACACTGTTAATATGGAGCTCAAGGTCCACAAGACCAACACGTTTGTAATAGTCCATTGATAAAGCAATAACCTCGGCATCTATAGCCGGGTCATTGGACCCAAATGCCTCGATCCCAAATTGGTGGAATTGTCTTAGGCGCCCCGCTTGGGGCCTGCCATATCTGAACATGGGTGCAATATAAAATAGTTTTGTAGGTTGAGCCTCAGCATAAATCTTATTTTCTATATAAGCCCTTACAACAGGGGCAGTTCCCTCAGGCACCAAGGTAATGCTCCTGTTTCCTTTATCTCTGAACTCGTACATTTCCTTTTCCACTATATCAGTGGTTTCACCTATACCCCTATCGAACAATTCCGTATGCTCAAATACCGGCGTGCGGATTTCTTGGTAACCGTACTGAAGACAAACTTCCCTGGCTTTTTCCTCTAAATACAGCCATTTTCCCATATCCTCTGGAAGGATATCACTGGTACCCCTAGGTCTATTTATTGCCATAGAGCTACACCTCCTAAAAACAAAACCCCTCGCCTATTTTTAGCGAAAGGCCATTTTAAACCCTTCATCCAATAAATATTGCAAAGTCCGTAGGCCCATTCTCAAATCAGATACTTGCACCTGGGGCTTCCTATGTTTCCTATTGCATATAAGGGTTGTTTGCCTTCTCCTCTTCCATTGTAGTTGCAGGACCATGTCCAGGATAAACCTTAAGGTACCCGGGAAGGGGTTTCAGCCTTTTTTCAATACTGCTCATCAGCTGCTCATAGGATCCACCGGGCAAATCAGTCCTGCCCACTGAACCGGCGAATAGGGTGTCACCCGTGAATATTTCATTGTCAGTCAGTAAACATATGCCACCCGGGGTGTGCCCCGGGGTATGTAAAATTTTCAAAGTTGTTTCGCCAAGAGATATCTCTTCATTGTCCTCCAACAGTCTGTCAGGATTCGGACTTTTACTTTCTGTCCCCATACAGGAAAAATTTAATTCTGGGCTTTTCATCATTTCCTCATCCATGGAATGTACGAGAATTTCCGCACCAAAGGCCTCTTTTACAATTTCATCCGCACCAATATGGTCAAAGTGGGCATGGGTATTTACTATATACAGTATTTTCATATCCTGCTTTTTTGCTGATTCGATTATTTTTTCCCCCTGTGCCCCTGGGTCAATTATCAACCCCTCTTTAGATTTTGGGTCAGCGACTAAATAGCAATTGGTCTCGAAGCTACCCTCAGGAAATATATTTACCCGTATAGTTTTGATGATCATGCGGCACCACCCTAGTCAAAATCTTTTCCTGCTGTCAAGCAGAATAGTAATGGGCCCGTGATTATTGATTTCTACAGTCATATCAGCCCCAAATACACCCTGGGCAACCTTAAGACCCATACCCTTAAGTTTCTTTATAAACTCCCTATAATATTTGTCGGCCATTTCCGGCTTTGCTGCAGAAGTAAAACTTGGACGTCTACCTTTCCTGCAATCTCCATATAGGGTAAACTGAGAGACAACTAATATTTCTCCCCCTGCCTGTATACAAGAGAGGTTTAGCTTGCCTCCCTCATCTTCAAAAATCCGTAAATTTACTATTTTATCGGCCATATAATCTACATCAGTTTCATTATCCCCTTCCCCAACACCTAAAAATACAACCAACCCTTTATTTATTGAGCTGATTCTTCTTTCATCTACATAAACCGCTGAATATTTTGATCTTTGCACTACAGCCCTCAAAGAATCACCCCTGATTCAATGCTCTTTTTTAGGAATTACCCTTCTTACCTCAAGCACATCCCTGATTCTGCCAATCTTGTCCATAACATGGCGCATTTGCTCCAAGGATTTAACTTCTATTTTCAGCTGTACCAATGCAAGGTTATTTGATATTGCCCTGGCGTTTATCGCATTTATAGTTGTCTTTGCATCCGCCACGACATTCATAATATCCATGGCCAGACGGGATCGATCAATAGCTTCTATCTCCAATGCAACTCTATAAACACCTTCCACATCGCTGCCCCAGTAAACCTCCTCCATGATCCGTTGGCCCTCTTCTTCCCGATAGTATGAAACATTGGGACAATCTTTTCTGTGGATGGTAATACCCCTTCCTCTGGTAATGTAACCTATTATTTCATCACCCGGTAGGGGGTTGCAGCATTTCGCCAAACGCACCATCACGTCTCCAACGCCCTTTACCCGAACACCCTCGGAGGTTTTTCCTTCCCGGGCGGGCTGTATCTGGGGTATTTCTGTCTCTTGTTCATCGTGGAAGAATTTTTCCCTGATACGTTGGATAACTTGCTTTGCAGTAATTGTCCCATCACCAACGGCTGCATACACATCCTCCGGTTTGAAAAGATTAAACTTTTTACCTGCTTCCTGTACTCGTTCGTTTTGTGTATAGTCAGCAATCTTAAGTCCCTGCTTAATAATCTCCTTCTCCAATACTTCCCTGCCTCTAATGAGCCTTTCTTCCTTCTCCGCTTTTTTATACCACTGCCTTATTCTGTTTTTAGCCTGGGATGTTTGAACGGTGTTCAGCCAATCTCTACTGGGTCCGCTCCCCTTAGATGTTATAATTTCAACGATATCTCCCGTCTTTAGCTCGTAGTCAAGGGGCACAATTCGACCGTTGATCTTTGCTCCAGTACAACCGTGACCTACTTGTGTGTGGACCTTATATGCAAAATCTATGGGCACACTTCCCGCCGGCAGCTCCACAACATCACCCAGGGGTGTAAAAACGTATACTCTGTCTGAAAAAAAATCAATTTTTAGTGATTCCATAAATTCCTTAGCATCGGGCATATCCCTTTGCCACTCTAGAAGCTGCCGAAGCCAAGTTAGTTTTTTCTCGAAATCCGCATCCTCTTCGGTGGGGTTTTTATACCGCCAGTGTGCGGCAATCCCATATTCTGATGTGCGGTGCATCTCCCATGTGCGTATCTGCACCTCAAAGGGATCCCCTAAGGGACCGATAACCGTAGTGTGTAGTGATTGATACATATTTGGCTTTGGCATAGCAACATAATCCTTGAACCTCATGGGTATGGGCTTCCATAAAGCATGGATAACCCCTAGAACACCATAACAATCCTTCACATTATTTACAATTACCCGTACGGCAATTAAATCATATATTTCACTAAGGCCCAAACCTTTGTTGACCATTTTATTATAGATACTGTAAAAATGCTTAGGACGGCCGCTGATATCCGCCTTGATATCAACCTTCTTCAACTCCTTGTCGAGAATACCTATGACTTGGTTGATATACTCCTCTCTTTCCTGCCTTCTCATGGATATTTTTTTAACCAGATCATAGTAGGTCTCAGATTCAAGGAAACGTAGGGCGAGATCCTCCAGCTCCCATTTAATTCTAAAAATACCTAAGCGGTGGGCAAGGGGTGCAAATACGTCTAGGGTTTCCCTGGATATCTCCTTTTGCTTTTCTTTAGGATGGTGGGCTAATGTCCGCATATTATGAAGTCGATCTGCCAATTTTATCAGAATAACCCTGATATCCTTGGCCATGGCAAAAAACATTTTTCGTAGATTTTCCACCTGCTGCTCTTCTTTGCTGGTAAATTCTATTCTGCTCAGTTTCGTCACACCATCAACCAGCAGGGCCGTCTCGTCGCCAAATTCACCCCGGATCTCATCCAAGGTAACATCTGTGTCCTCCACCACATCATGCAGCATCCCTGCCGCGATGGTAACCACATCCAACTCCAGCTTAGCAAGAATCATGGATACCTGAAGCGGGTGCACTATGTAATCTTCACCAGATAGACGCAGCTGCCCTTCATGGGCAATGGTGGCAAATTCATATGCCTTGCGCAGAACAGAGATATCTGCTTTTTTATTGTATTGTTTAACCTTGTCAATTATCTGGTTGATGTCCATATAACCACCGATCCATTTAAATTTTAGTCCATATATGTACCGGCGGCCTCTAATCTCCCCGGTGCAAGAAATTCAACAAGATCATAATAAGCTTTCAACTCATTTTCAGCCTCTCTATAACGCCATGATCTCAGGGGGTCCACTTTTGCTTCGAGTACCCCGTCTTTCAAGCCAAGCAAGCCCAATTCATTTATAATTGCCGCCGCTGTCTTAAACAACGACTCCGCAATACGAAAGGATGGATTTTCTTTCATAATCTGATCTACCAATAGTTGGGGATCCTCACAATTTAAGTCTACAGCACGAAGATATACATGGTTTAATAAATCTTTTTGGGGGCAACCCCTGGAGAGATATTTGAATGTTTTGTCCATGTCATTATCATTATACGCCAGGTATATCTTCTGTGCTATGAAAAATCTCCCCAAATCGTGTATGCTCAAGGGGAAAGTAGAAAATACGACCCCCGGTACCTCTTGTAGAAAATGCTGCTCCAAATTCCGAGAGGCCACCAGGATTTTAAGGGCCCCCTCATTAAAAGCATTGAGCACAAGGCTTTTCTGGCTTGATGTTAATATTCCTGTGAATACTCCTACTCCTGAAAGCCTCAGGCTGTCTAAACTATTGAGCATTTGGTACAAATCCATTGCTTCTTTGCTGCTGTTGGTAAGTACCACTGCCTGGTCCTTTAGGGATGCACACAGGTCCTTAATATATGATATCTTATCATTACCTGTAAGACTTCCAACCAGATAAGGGCTTGCATTTTCATGCATTATGTATACCTTGTCGGCCTTTAGTTCATCCCCAGTATCCAGGAGTGCTTCACCGGAACCAAGAATAACAGTTGTTTTTCCCCAGCGGTTCATAATTTTACATGAATCAGCCAGGACTTGTTGTAAATAGTGGGTTGCCTTGGGCCAGAAGCCCAAATGAATGCCCATTAGGCCAAAGTTCTTGGTAATGGGATGATTGTCGTGCTGAAGTTGAAGCCAACACTCAAATGTGGAAATTATCAGATCCTTGTCGCCCGATAACACCTCTTGGGAAAAGGTATCTATCTCCTCCTTAAAACTAGACCCATCAATTTTGCAAATATTCAATGGGGTGATACCACCTTGAAGGGATTTTTCAAAATCTGCCGCCATACTCCTCAATGGGAAGAGCAGGCAAAGGGGGGTATTATTTTCTTTCGTTATAGCAGCCAGCTCCTTGGCCGCTTTTTCTGGGTAACCAATGAATTGAAATCTACCCTCCCGGTCTAATTCGCCTTTCGTCCACAAATCATTTAGTTCCTTATTCACTTCACTGGAAACCATCTCCAGTGTAGGCAGATCGAGAACGGTCTTGCTTTCTTGCCGATGGAGTTTGATATCCTCTATGTTTAACTCAACAGCCTCTTGCCCTGTAAAATCATTGATCTCAGGGTAAAATATGATATCGACCATGCTTTTCTCTTCTATATCCCTACACGATTCAGCCAATCTAAAGCCTATACCCCTAAATTTCAGATTTTCCCCGATAAGCTCCATCATTATATGATCCTTTTTCCTGCCCACAAGGCGGCTGTTTCTGACTTGGGCTCCCCTATATAGAAGCCTTGGGCGTTCGTTGCCATTACCAAAAGGTTTGAGCCCCTCAAGCTGTGCAATCAAGTCGAAATCCAGCTCACTTAAAAGTACTTCGCAATCCACCACTATTTCTTTCACCAAATCCTCATCCGAGAGGTGGATTAGGGCGTAATCATTGATGCACCGGCGTAAATGAGGGATTTTTTCCTCGGAAATGCTAAACCCTCCCGCCATCTCATGCCCCCCATATTTAATAAATAAGTGACCGCTGTCAACAAAGGCTTGGTATAAATTAAAATTGCCATAGCTCCTTGCGGAACCTTTCCCAATACCAGATTCAAGAGAAATGAGCAGGGTGGGCCTGTTGAAAGCTTCTGCTATTCGGGAGGCGGCGATCCCTATAACTCCCGGGTGCCATTCATGGGACGCAAGAACTATAACTTTTTCTTTTTCCAGATCTATTTCATCTTCAACTCTTTCCAGAGCCCCCTCAACAATCTTCCTTTCCATCCTTTTACGCCGCCCGTTTTCTCGAATCATTTCAAGGGCCAATTCCTCTGCCTCCTCCAAACAATCAGTGAGCAAGAGCCTCACTGCCCGGGAGGCGTCCCCAATTCTTCCAACGGCATTGATACATGGTGCCAAAAGAAAAGCAATATCAGTTTCCGAAATTTCTCTCTCTTTAAGACCGTTTTTTTTCATCAATACTTGCAAGCCAATATTTGAAGTTTCTGGAAGGCGCTCTAGACCATATTTTACTAAAACACGATTATGCCCCAGCAAAGGAACAGCATCAGCTATGGTTCCCAGGGCCACCATACCCAACATATCTTCCTTGGTAATTTCTTCACTCAAACCAAAATCTTTGATCATACACTGGGCAAGAATAAAAGCAATCCCCACTCCGGAAAGGTGCAGTAGGTTTTCATCATCGCAAAGCTTTGGATTTATAATTGCGTCTGCCCGCGGCAATTCCCGACCAGGCTCATGATGATCAGTAATAATGACTTTGATTCCCTTTTCCCTTGCAAGCTCAACAGCTTCATAAGCACGTATTCCGCAATCAACAGTAATTATTAAATCGACCCCATCTGCCTCAGAAATATCAACAAAATCACTACAAATATCATAGCCATCTTCCAGCCTATGGGGGATATGATATACAACATCCGCACCCGCCGCCTTTAAGACCTTCATTAAAACCGCGGTCGCCGTCACACCATCGGCATCGTAATCTCCGTGAATAATGATCTTACCTGATTTACTTATTATTTCTTTAATAACATCTAGGGCTGCTCTTATATCATGTGAGGGTGTAATTTCTTCAAGCCTCTCCCGGGGGGTGTTCAAAAATTTTTCGGCCTTTGTAACGGTGGTCAACCCCCTATTAATCAACAATTGGGCAGCTATGGGTGCTATCTTTAATCTTTTAACCAATTTACGAACTAGTATGTTGTCCTTGGATCTTACCGTCCATTTATTATTCTTGCGAAACCCCATTTTTTGCTCCCTTTCACCTAAAGTCAAAAATATGGCGG
>JAAYRB010000149.1 GCA_012519005.1 Clostridia bacterium | reverse complement strand
TGCCTACTTTTTGTTAATCCAGCAGCAAACTCGGATTGATCCAATTCTACCCCCTCATGACATACAACCACCCCCTTCCCCTTCCCTTTCAAGCCATCTTTTTTAAAACACTTAGCTGCCGTGCACTGGTTGATTCCCATCAGGACATTACCGGGTTAGCCTGCTCCTACAAGCAGAGTTTCAGGAGGCCGCACCAGATAATGGGGTTAATGTTATAATGTAACAAGAAAAGACATAGACACTTTTTCTTGTAGGAGGGGAGGCGTATGTTTGCCCTTATAATGGCAATCGAAAATGAAGAGGACCGTGAAAAAGCGGCTGCTCTTTATAAGCTTTATTGCGGGACCATGCTTTATATAGCCAATAGCATTTTAAAAGAACCCCATCTCGCAGAGGATGCCGTTTCCAAGGCCTTTTTAAAGATAATTCATAACCTTGAAAAAATAAAGACAATCGACTGTTACCAAACTAGGGGTTTCGTCGTTATTATAGTGAGAAACACCGCTTATGATATCCTGCGTCAACGAAACCGCAATAAAACAATACCTTTTGAAGAGTATATGGTGTCTTCAATTTCTGAGGAGCCAGTATTAGATAAGGTTTCGGCAAGAGAAGCCTGCAATAAAATCGCAGAATGTATAACCAAGCTCAACAAGAACTATTCTGACATTCTATATCTAAAAATAGAGATGGATTATTCCTATGATGAGATTGGGGAAATCCTAGGCATCAGCCGGGAAAACGCCAAAATGCGTATGAGCAGGGCAAGAAAAGCATTGAAAAAGCTGCTTAGGAAGGAGGGGGACTTCGTTGATTGACAAAGACAAAAATGAAAAACTTTTTGACGCATTGCTTGCTGTGGCTGTTTTCCAAGCCTTCCGGCAAGAAATGGAACAACTGCCCTCAAATAAAGAGTTAAATAGAGCCTATAAGCCCTCTCCTGAATTGGAAATACAAATAAAAAAACACATTAAAAGGAGCCGTATAAAGGCCAAGAGAAAACATTTTGCAAAAAGCCTAGGTAGGGCTGTCACCTATATTGCTATTATATTTACCCTCTTAACCACTGCGGCCCTGAGCGTTGAGGCAACAAGAAATGCCATCTTCAATACCATAATAGAGTGGCGGGACAAATATACATCCATACAGTTTGAAGACTCAACGAAAACAAAGGACACAAAGCAAAATGGCTTATATTATCCAACATATATTCCAGAAGGTTTTAAAAAAACCGAAACCGAAAAGTTTGGCAACACCATTGTATTTATATACGGAAACGAGACCGGGGAAGAAATAATATTTGATCAGAATCCTGACGGCACTGTAAAAACATCTGTTGACAACGAGAACACCATTTACACAGAAATAGAAATTTCCGGCAACAAGGCTCATTTGTTTGAAGGGACAAAAGATGAGGATGCCAGTGTGTTGATCTGGGAATCAGAAGGTATAGTTTTTACCCTAATTTCCCAAAGTGTAGACATCACAGATGATTTAATCCGTATGGGGGAAAGCATTGAAAAATAATTAAGAAATATTGCCGAAAAAGTGTTACCAAATTGTACCTTCGGACGTTTATATAATAGTGGCAGAGATAAACCATTAAATTTAAAGGAAAGAAGGTATGTTTATGATTGTATGCATCAGAAAATGCACTGTCTTGTTGTTAACCCTTATATTGTTCTTTGCAATGGGAAGCGTGGTATACGCAAACGGGGATGCGAAAACACAGGATGCCGAGGTTGGGGCTATTGGTGTGCAATGGGTCAACACCGATTCAGTAAAGGCTGACCTTTCATTTGATGGAGGCAGAGGACTCTGCGGTGCAATGGTGATTGGTAAATCCGGAACAACCAGGATCAGCAGTACGGTGGTGCTAGCACGCAAAAATACAAATGGTACATACACCACCGTAAAGACTTGGAGCAACCTCGAAGCTATAGGTAGCAGATTGCTTTTTGATAAAACCCATTATGTATCACAAGGTTACACCTACCGGCTAACAATCACTGCCACTGTATACAGGAACGGTACGGGTGAAAGGGTAACGGGCTATAACGAAGCCTATGCATTGTAAAGAAGTGTCACGAAATGCTAAAAATCCAGCGGGCACATTCGGCCGTCCAACGGCTCTACAAGTGTTTGGCCAAATAACTTCCTGCGTAGAATGTGAACTGTGCATTTAAATTATGGAGGAGCACCACCTTCCGGATAAAAATGCTAGGAGGAAATTAATTCAAGGATAATCAATTGGCCAGTTTGAATTTTTTCTCAAGGAGGGAGTAGAATGCTAAAAAGGAAGGCTTCATTGTTTACGCTATTAGTGTTAATTTTTGTTTTGTTGGCATCTCAGATAGCTTTTGCAGGTGAGGTTCAAAAAACAGACCAGTATAGGCATCAGTTTATCTATGATTTATATCCATACTATTACGATCAATGGAATCAATCATGGGAAGGATGGGAAAACTATAGTTCTTCTGAATATAAGGTAAATTATAGTCAGAATTCGGGAACCGTTTATGATGGTAAAAAGACATTCGGTCCATGGACTGTTGATGCGGGTTCCAGCACCTTATTAAAGAACATGAATGGTACATTGATAAAAACTATTACCAGTTGGAAACGTACTGATAACGATATTGGTGGAAAATATAATCTACCATATGGTGGCTATAATGAAAGTAGTGTTATCATGAATAAACGGAATGGTGCCAAGGCAGTTGTAACCTACTGGATGAAATGCTGGGATGGTCATGGCCAATTCTATAATAAGGCAAGGACTTACGACCTCAGGATGTGGCTATAAGTTGTAAGGAGGAGGTATCAATATGAAAAATAAAAAGGCGGTTATAACTGTTTCTATCATAGCACTGTTACTCATGGTGGCTTCTGTTATTGCTTCCACAGATAACGCTATGGAAGATCCACAAGTAGGGGTAGCTGAAGCTGAAGTTGCTGGCCAACTTACTCCAAATGGAGATAGAGTTGTAGCAAAAGTGAATGGAGAGAACATTTTAGCCAAAGACTATTTGGGATCTGTTGAAAAATCACGTTATGGTACTGAATATCTAAAAGCTAATGTTGGCAAGGACACATTTACTGCTTATGATGAAAAGTGGCTTAAAATGAGGGATGATTATTCCCCTGAAGAAATTGGATTGGGTTGCCAAATTTTAGATGCCGCTGAATATGGAGAAGCAAAAAAAATTGGTTTGGACATTTCGTTGGAGGAGGCAAGATCATTTATAAAAAAGAATAGACAGATTGCTGAGGAAGATGGTTTCCAACTTTCCGAGCCATACCAAGAGATAATCAATGAAATTGGGGAAGATGCGTATTGGAACGAATTTGCTGCCAGAGCCGCACAAAAAAATAACTCTATTGGTGCGTTGCAACAAAATATCATTGAACAAGCGGATTCGGTAGAGGAAGGTTATCAACTATTAAGAGATTACCAAACTAAATTAATAAAAGAGGCACAAGTGGAAATAATTGACGAAGAACTTTTGGCAAATCTTTCAGTGGAAAAGGCAAAGGAGTATATAATAAGTTTCACCAACCTAACTATGTAGAATATTTAAGGAGTTGTTATTTTACTCGGGGCGATCTACACGATGAATCAATTTCTCAGCCGGCTGGGACAGATCCCGCCGGCTGTTTCGTTACGGCCAACAATTCATCTGCCTGATCCTACAAGAAATCCAGGTACAGAAGCCTGTGCCTACAGGAGATAATTTACCATCCCTATCTTTTACCTTTTTTACCCTCTTGCCTCTTTCATACCCTCTAAATTGTTAATGCTGTCAACCAATATGCTTTTTCATAAATCAGTACCCCCGTTTCTAAAATTTCACGTTGCACACGACTCCCATCTATAATTTGCGACGCCTCAATCAAATCAACGGGAACGTCAAGGACATTCACAATGTCCTCGAGTACGCCAAAAAAATCAATACCCCTTATCTTGCCTTTGCTGTCAATTACTATATCAATATCACTAGTCCGTGTTGGGTTTCCCTTTGCGTAGGATCCGAAAAGTATGGCCTTTTCAACGGGGGCTACACTAAACACTGGCAATAGTTTCGATTTTATCTCGCTTGTGGTATAGATCTTTTTCATAGGACAACCCCTCCTAATTTAAGCCTTTTATTAAGAGCAAACATCATAAAGCGTATACAAAATATGTAATATAAGAGCAAATATATCTATCTAGTCCTGGGGTTTACGCAATAATATACAACCTGAATACAGAAGTGTATTCAGTGGAATGGGGAGCATCTGCTTCCCCCGGTTGTTTAGGTTAACCCGCAATCTTCCTGACATCCATTATAGAAAAATGCTTATTCCAATTGCTTTTCATCATATCACTTATCACGGCTTCCAATGGGTTTACGTGTGGGGGCTGAAGGATAAAAAAATAATCCCTTACGGACCCGCGGGCAAATTTTAGTGCTTTCCATTTCGCATTCCGCAGTTCATGCCCCTCCATAAGCGGCACAAATCTCCTTAAATATACAGCCTCTTTTTCACGGCTTCTGTGATTATAGAATATAACGCTTTTCCCCATCCCGTAATAGGATAGCAATTCTTTTTCTGTTATATATTTATCACTTTTTGATGAATTAAGCGAGACGCTCTTCACAAGCAGACCATTATCCGGATCACAAAATATAATATCTGAGTCCGCTAAAACCTCCTGGGATTTTTCGAACCATAGATCCCTTGAAAATATGCTATCATTTCCAGGTTTGAGGATTTCCGAGTAATACCTTGCATTGGGTATTAAATTTTCCCCCTCAAGTGCAGCTATACTCCTGTCACTTTCCACAACGGACCGAAGGGATTCCAACAACTCATCATCACAGCCCAAAAATGATTTATCATACAGATAACCTATATATTTCCCGTCACCCTTTTTGTGTTCCTCCGGTTTATAACTCCGGTACCAATTGATGCCAATCTTCAGTCCTGTTCCTGCTATATTACGAAGCAAACCGAATTTGCCAAAGTCCCCCACATCCCCTGCATATCTGTCCTGCACAAAATCATACCTCCATAGAATAATCCGGATGCAATATTTACTCAGACAATTCTATAATGTCTGTGGCCACTTTATCTACAAATCTCCTGTCATGTTCCACTAGAACCATGGTTGGCGAGTAATCCAAAATCATATTCTCTATTTGAATTCTTGAGATTACATCAATATAGTTGAGAGGTTCATCCCAGATAAATAAATGTGCATTGTCGCATATGGACCTTGCCAGGAATATCTTTTTCCTTTGCCCCATACTGAAGCTTTCAATGGGTATAGCAAATTGATTTCTTGAAAACCCAAGCTTCCTCAAAATGGTCAGGAAATTTGTTTTATCTATTTGCTCTTTATCAATAAATTCATTTATGCTTCCTTTTACAAAATGAAATTTCTGTGGGACATAGGAAATAATAATCCCCTTGGCAACTTCAAGCCTACCCCTCCAGGGAATCTTATCCCCCAGAATCGCTTTAATGATGCTTGATTTGCCGCTTCCATTACTTCCCTTTAATACAACGCAGTCACCTTTTTCAACCGTGAATTGTAAGGGTTTAAAAACGTTTTTACTGCCATAAGCAACTGTAAAATCTTCTATATTTACATATTGTTTTGCATGATGCCCCAACACATTCATTTGCAATGGTTCTATGGGTTCTATATTTTTTAATAAATTCTCTTTATCCCCTATGGCCTTCTCATATCTGCTTTCTATATTCTTCGAACGTTTCATCATTTTTGCTGCCTTATGTCCTATAAAACCTCTATCCACTGGACCGGACCCGAATTTAGCAGCCTCCCCCTTATCGGACCAAGTGGCCACTTCCCTGGCTGATTGTTTCAGCCTTCTCAGTTCTTTCCTGAGCCTTTGATTTTTTTCCAGTTCATACTGATCTTCATAATTTTTGTTTTGTTCCCAGGTATCATAGGTACCCCTTTGAAGAACAACCTTATTTTTCTCTATGGCCAAGATATGGTCCGCTATATCATTTATAAATTCCCTGTCATGGGACACCAGTATAAATCCTTTCTTGCTATTTAAATATTCGGCCACCACCTCCCTGCCACGGCTGTCTAAGTGATTGGTAGGTTCATCAATGAGTAAAAACCTCTCCTCTTCCGCAAATAGCAGCGCCAATAGAATCTTAGTTTGCTCACCGCCGCTTAATGTGTTGAACGGGCGATACAACACTTCTTCCCCTACTTCCAATGGATGCATTTCCTTCATCAATCTCCACAACTCAAAATCGGGCTGAAGTAACTCCAATAAATTTAAAGTTGTGATATCGTAATGATCAATGGAAAAAGGGAAATAGGCCATGGGTAGCGGTTTAGTAATGGACCCTTTGTAGAAAAGCTCACCCATTAAAAGTTTTAAAAATGTTGTTTTACCATAACCATTCCTTCCTATAAAGCCCAATTTCCAGTCCGTATCTAACTTTAAATTTAAATCATTGAAAATGGGTTCAAAGCTCCCGGGATATTCAAATGTTAGATTGCTGATATCTATCAAGGCCATATAATTTCTCCCTCCTAAATTAGTATAAAGCGAGAAATTATATCAAAATAAAAAAAGTTGGGAACAGAAAAATCCCAACTAATATTACAAAAAATATAAGTATAATATTCTAAAGTTAATATTATATTGAAGGAAATTTCTCGCTAAATGGACACAGCAACACCTGTCATTGCTTTAGGCAATAAGAACAACTGAATAGCTGTGCGTATTTTATTAATTATTTAGCAAGAAATATCTTCATGCGTACACCTCTTCCAAGTTGTTATTTCGATTATACCATATAAAAACATGTTATTTCAAACAAAAGTAGGGGTTTTAAAGTCCTGAAGATATTCTTTCCCTTTATGATGTCCACTGTTTATGATAGGCATTTTAGTTAAATCATCTACATTTATTTCATAGGATCTTTTGAATACCACCAGTCTTCCATGGGCGGCCCTCCGGTCATTAGTCCCTCAGCATACCAACCATGTTCACCTTTTACAAGCCACAACCATCTCGGGGAAACTCCGGTTTCAAAAGCGGAATATCCTCCATCTTTGATATTAAGCTCCAACCAATAGCAGGCCTTATTCTCCCGCACATCTGCTTTTATCACTTTTACATCATTAATGTTGACAGTATCCCAGACCTCCTGCCCTTCCGGGTCAAAGGCTGCATCATGGGTAAGGGAGAGGATGGTAAGATAATCACTATTAAGAAGTGCCTCTGTATAAACATCCAGGGCCATCTTGGCATCGGTTGCGAAATATGACCACCTATCCCACTCCTCAATTTTTTGCCGGGCATCTGTAATTACAAGTCTGTTGTTCTCAATCCCGAATGTAAGAATTTCAGTGCGGTCATACTTATCCCCTCCGCTGTCTTCCTGATGATATATAATGCTGGCGGTGTCACCGTTCATCTGGATTTCGAAATCAACAACCCGTGGGCTGGAATAGCCGATATTAAAATTCCAGTCTTCTCCGGCCCTCAATTTTTGCTCTGTAATGAATTTTTCTTTCATGTTTTCTGACATCATCTCATAACGAGGCTTTCCGTCTCGGGTTTTTAAAGCCGTTGCCCAAATTTCCGCCATCCGAATCTTTTCATTATCATCTTCCAAGACAGCCGCACTGGGATTGCTGAGCAATCCCACGCCTAAGGCCACCACTAACACTATGCCTACTATAATTACCCATAATGTAGGTTTCCGATAATTAAGTATATTTTTGATCCGTCCCTTTACGGCGGATTCCCCGAAGGAGAGGGGGCTTACACCAAGGACCATCCTGTCTGTGGCAAGGGACAACAGGGATTTACTGTAATCCTTTTTCAATTCAGGACCCAGTTCCTTTATCACTTGCTCATCACAGGACATTTCCATATCACGGCCCATCAATGTAAAGCTAAGCCACACCAGGGGGTTAAACCAGTGAATACACAGCACAAAATATGCCAGGGGCTTGATTATATAGTCAAATCTTTTAATATGTATTTCCTCATGTCTCAATATAAAGTTTTTTTCCGTCACAGACAGGCCCACGGGTAAATAAATTTTAGGATTTTTTATTCCCAGTATAAAGGGTGTTGCGATGTTTTCGCACTCAAACTGATTATCCTTCAAAAGCATTGCCGTACTGACCTTTTGTTTTAATCTATAGTAGGAATAAATACCATGGATAATCATAGTCAGCACACCCATTATCCAAATAATAGACAGGATAGATATAGTGGTTTGCACGGGACTTACGCCGGCATTTGGCATTGCCGCCGGAAGGGAATCACTGATAAAGGAACTCACATTACCTATCTCAGTATATGTGCTCGGTTGCATCATTAAATCTGTGTTTCCTGTAATGTGGCCCATTTTAGCCGTGTTCGAAGTAAAGGCCTTTAAAAGGCTGAAAGGGGAAGAAAAGCCAAAGGGGCATATTAGCCTAAATAATACAATAGACCATAGAGCATAGGAAAATATTTTTGGGACCCTTTTAAGAAACAACCTTGCGGCCAATACAAAAACAATTACATAACTTGCGGTAATGCTCATATTAAGCATCGTTAAGAATAAGGTGTCCGTCAGAAAATACGTCATATCCCCACCCCTAACCCTTATAGCTGTCAATAAGCTTCTTCAGTTTATCCGCTTCCGCCTGTGAAATCTTTCTATCACTCATGAAACTTGTAATAAAATGGGGTAGGGATCCGTTGAATGTCCTGTTAATAAATTTTTCGCTTTTAAATTTCTGCACCTGCTCTTTTTTCACCATTGCACTGACGGTGGCGTTTACATTTTTAAATATTTGCCTGTCGCATAACCTTTTTAACACCGTATAGGTTGTGGATTTTTTCCACCCCAGTTCTTCATTACAAAGCTCCACCAATTCACCGGAGCCCAGGGGTTCATTTTCCCACACAATACATGCGAAGCGGTACTCTGTTTCCGTGAGATTTAATTTACTCATGGCACAACTCCTTTTGGTCTATCTTCATAGACCTAGCATATGCCTTAAGTCTATTCCCATAGACCAGGGTTGTCAATAGCCTCTCTATAAATAAAAAGGACACCACCCTTGATATGATATATAAGTGTGATGTCCTAAAGTTTCACTATATTATTAAATATGTTGATCAAAAACCGGAATCAATCTAAGACAAACGAAGTTATCTAATTCACTGGTGGGGATCACTATACATTTATCTTTTATTCTACTTCCAAAAGCTTACCAATAAAAAGTATGGATCCTGTGGTATCATCGGCTATTATAAATACAAAGGGTCTGTCTGCTATAAAGGTTGTAGGCTCCATGGCTGCCATTTCCTGCACCTCCACAACTGTTGCAGCGGCAGCTTCACTTCCCTCTTCATTTACTTCAATGACAGCTTTATGTAAAACATTGCTAATATATACATCTTCCCTTATAGCGGAGAAATCAGCCTCGTCACCGAAGGCTTCCTCCATACCCAAGTTTTTTAGGTTATCATTGAGGTTTTTGATACCATATTCCAATTTAAACTTTGGCATTTGTACAAGGACATCATCGGTTTCCACGAGGTTACCACGAATATTGGCCCACCATTCCCTGTCTAGATCCTTGATAAAATCATTGATGCTGATACTTTCATTAGGAAGTACAGCATACATTGACATCTGGCCATTTCCATAGGGAAGCCTGATAGCCTTGCAATCATCGCCCTCTATAAATTGGAATTCATCTTTAAGGCTCATCATTTTTACGGTTTGTTTATTACCGCTTAATGTTTTGAATTCGCCATCAAATGTTCTTTCCGGGTCAAACTGCATGCCCCATTCACCCTTGAAATAGATAGCATTGATAAGATACATAATAACATCGGGATTTATGGGTGGATTAAGCATTTTGCTGATTTTGCCCTTGGTGGCGTTGTCGATCCATTCGTTTATGGTATCCACAGAAGAATCCCTAGAAAAGTCTAAGGTGTCAATCTCCGCATTGAAGTTATTTCTGTTTTTCTCCAGGAAGTCTTTCTTTATTTCCTCACCGGATCTAATCCATATGGAATTTGCAGTATTAAGTTCAATGCTTTCATCTGCATTTTGAAGGTAATTCAATAAATGGCTGTAATTCTCGTTGACGACAGCCCTGTCCAAATCCCCAAGGCCCAGTACTTCCTCCATGGCCTTTTTTGTCGTTGTTTCCGCCCCATTATAGGTCATGGTAAGTGCAGAGGAGATACTCAGTGGGGATATGAAGATACTTTTATTAGCATCCTCATTATTTAGACTTTTGAATACATCAAAGGCAAATTGGCTGCCGCCGTCAATCATGTCCTGATTTATATTTGATATGTCATATTTTCCTCCTTCCACCACATTGCCCTCGCTGCAAGCCGTTAATAAAAGCATTGAGAATAAAGCAATTGATAAAACTGCCACCACTGTTTTCCTCATTTAGATTTCACCTCCGTAAAATTATACAGCCTAATAGATTTGGTGATTTCACACAGAAACCTATTCGTTATAGTGGATACACACCAAATCCAGCCACGCCACTGTATCAACATCCTGATAAATGATAACCCAAAATTATAGAGCCCTACTTAGCTCCCAGGTACCGTAATCGATATTCCCCTTTCATCAAACACTTTCTTGGCAACCTTTAAGGCATTGAGCACCCTTGGAAATCCTGTATAAGGTAGGAGGTGCATAATGCAACCGACGATCTCCTCGGGGGTAAGACCAACATTGAGTCCGGAATTTATATGTATTTCAATCTGGGGCATTCCCTGGGCAACAAGACCTGAAATTGTTACCAGGACCTTTTGTTTATTATCCAATCCCGGGCGTGAATAAATCTCCCCAAAAGCAAACTCAACAACATGCTTGCTTAAATCCGGGGCCAGATCTTTAAACCCCTCGCCAATCTCCATTTCCCCCGTTGGGTTCTCATCATCATGTGAAACCGTAAACTCCTGAATTTTCTTGATACCTTTTTCATAGCGTTCATTTGCCATTGTAAATTCCTCCCTGACTTAATTTAATATTATCCCTCTTTATTATCACCTACAAGAAAACTTATAATATCCCTTGCTTTAGGGGGGGCAGCCGCCAAGATTTTTGTTAAAGCCTTTTGTACATATGCCTACCCCCATACCCCCGGATTTCTTACCTTTGTATCCCTGACCTATATGCACTTTTTCTCTCAATCTGTGGAGATCACCTCTGTCCTTCAGCCTGTCCAAAGCGTGGATGAGGCTGGCATAGCAGGAGGAGCAGGCGGAATCCTCCTGGATATATTGCTCCAGATCCTTAATATGCCTAGTTTTTTGTAATGTTGTGACAGAATCATCTTTGTTTAATTCTATTATATTTTTATCTTCCAGACTGCTTGATCCCACCCCAAGGGCCTCGGCCATTTGTATATAGGGAATATCTTCTATATCATAACCTAAAAGTTGAGCCACATAGCTGTCTATAAGAACGGGATCTTTACCCAATATGACTCTATTCATTTGAACAGGGTTTCCACCTTCCTCAAAATTCAAATCCCCTATGATTCCATCCACTATAATGAGATCCTGTTTGATAATCCTGCTGAGATAAGCTATAGGCTTGTGTAGACCCATGGTATGGAACCGCCTTTTCTCTTTGTCAGGAATACATCCTTTCATGTTTTTCAGAGCACAGGTAATGCGGGTTTGACAATGACCCTTTAAAACCGGCATGTTTATCATATAGTCCACGGAATTAATTTTCTTGCAGATATAAATTTTAGTATCCTCGACTACGAGGCTTTCAACCTCATCCTCCTGTAGATCAATCAAAGGAACCTTGTACTTTTGAGATATTTCCTCATATCCACATACTTTAAAAGCCCTAGATGTCCTATCTCCCACCCAGGAGCCTTCCAATATTACGATATTGTGATAACCCCTAGTCTTAAGGTAAGCCACAAGGGTTTCTACCAGTTTTGGACAGGTTGTGGCTCCAGATTCTGATGGTTTTGCTAATACCAAATTTGGTTTTATCCCAATCAGTGCATTTTTGCTTGGTATCTCTTTCTCGATTTCCGCTCTGTCCAACAGTTCACCTATCATTTCTGTGGGGTTGTTCCCGTATTTTACGAATATCAAATCTTTATACATATTTTATTTCTGCCACCTTCCCCGGCTTTAAAAAATGTAATAGTATATTTATTTTCTGTATTCTTTATATTTTTCAATTGATATTCTAATATATGACACTGACATATAAACCACAAGGAGGATTGTCACTAATTTTATAAGGGATTTCGGAATTCCCTGTAGGGATTGGTAGATACTATTTTTACCCGAATAAATTGCGGCATACCAACCCAAAGTCCCAAGTATTATATATATATCCTGTTTTGATTTACAAAAAGAATAAAAACAATATACCGCTAGAGGCATAAAAATTAGTATACGGCCAATATCCATAAGATTCTTACCCTCCCCGCTTTTTTACTAAATACAACCTGTTAATATACTATACAAATAATTTTAACTTGGATACATCGGGTGAACAACAAAAAAGGTACCGCCGTTTATGCTAATAATGGCAGTACCATAATTTTAAATTTACCTTTATCAAAATAAACCCTTTATTCACTTTCACTTTTTAGTTTGCCGCAGCTCATTTTTCCCTCCGGGCAATACCCTTCCGCATCGCATGCGGCACCGGCCTTTTCAAAAATTATGGGGGCAGCCTTTCGGACTTCCCCAAGCATGGCAGTGGCCATTTTTCTGATTTCCCACTGGGCTCTATTACAGCATCTCTGCTTGAAGAAATTTAAAAGAGAGCGGGCATTGAATGTACAAATAACATTTGTCTCACAGGCGTTGGGAAGCACATATCTGGCATCTTCCCTGGGAATCGCCGCACTCAGTTCCTTGTATGCTGCCTGAATTTTCCCCATGGCAGATTCAAAAGTTGCCCTAGCCTCGTCTTTCTCAAAAACACTTGGTGGCATCACATACTCAAAAGCATCCTCAGAGACATAACGCTGGGATTTCTGAGAGTAGGAAGCAATCCTGTGCCTAACCAGCTGATGGGACAGGGCACGACTGACGCCCTCTATGCTGAATGTGAAGTTTGCATGCTCAAAGGGGCTTAGATGACCCATGGCATAAAGCCTTCGGATCAAGGACTCGATTTCACTTTGAGCTAGGTCTTGCATAAGCTCCGACCCATACTTATCGGAATAGCATAGGCGAGCCGCAGCGGCAACAGTTTTTTCGGGATCTCTGGTATAGTTTATCAGCTGTACCTTCAATAAAGCCTCACCCTTCCTTTAAAAACCCAACTAACATCATCAAGATAAGATTCCTCACATTCGTTCGGAATGACATTAGGGAGTCACAACCATATCGAGTAAGATTCCTCACATTCCCAGTGGAACCCATTTTTCCTTGATAATCCTTAATGCAAATCCCATTTAGGCCCCTGGGGTGTGTCCTTAATTTCGATACCCATTTCTACTAGACCATCCCTGATGGTATCGGCAGTCCCCCAATCCTTGTTTTCCCTGGCTCTTTCCCGGATTTCAAGAAGCAATTCCATCAAATCATTGACCAGCCCATAGGAATCACCTGCCGAGGAACCCTGATCATCCGAAAATAAAATACCAAGAACATCTTCGCAAAGATCAATAAATAAATCCCTTGCCTTTTCGAGATGCTTTTTTTCTTTGGCAATACCCTTTATGCCGTTGTGCAAGAATGTATTAACATCTTTACAAAAATCGAAGATAGCCGCTATGGCCAAAGCAGTGTTAAAATCATCCTTCATGGCATTGATAAATTTATCCCCGGCGGCTTCAATGGCCTGTTTAAATTCCCTCAAATCGGCAGTATTTGATTCTTCGTCATTGTTTTCAAAATTCCCTTGTGCCAAGGCTTCTTCTAGGGAAGCAAAGGTATTCTTGATTCTGTCAAGGCCTTTTGCACAGGTATTAAGTTTCTGATCATCAAAGTCTATGGGGCTTCGGTAGTGAGTAGAAAGAAGAAAAAACCTCACAACTTCACCGGGGAATTTCTTTAGGATCTCCCGAACCAGGAAAAAATTACCCAGGGATTTAGACATCTTCTCTTCATTCACCGTTATGAAGCCATTATGAATCCAGTAACGCACGAAGGGCTTACGGGTACATGCCTCGGCTTGGGCAATTTCATTTTCATGATGAGGGAATACAAGATCGTAGCCGCCGCCGTGAATATCGATTTCTGTACCCAAATACTTTATTGACATGGCGGAACATTCTATGTGCCAACCGGGTCGACCGCGCCCCCAAGGGCTTTCCCAACCGGGCTCCCCCTCTTTCGAGGCTTTCCATACGGCGAAATCAAGAGGATTGTTTTTTTTCGCGTCTATTTCAACCCTTGCACCGCATTTCAAATCATCAAGAGATCTTCCTGACAGCTTGCCATATGTCTTGAAACTGGAAACATCAAAATACACATCCCCGGAAACCTCATAGGCACATCCATTGGCAATCAAATTCTGAACCATTTCTATAATTTCATTCATATTCTGGGTTACTCTGGGATGAAAATCGGCCATTTTGACCTTTAATTTCTCTGCATCATGGAAGTACTCATCGATATATTTTTCTGCCAATTTAAAAGGGTCCTGTCCCTTTTCAGCAGCCCTGTCAATAATTTTATCATCGATATCTGTGAAATTTTGTACATAGGTTACCTTATATCCTATATACTCCAGGAAGCGTCTGATAGTATCAAATACCACCATGGGCCTAGCATTACCCAAATGGATATAGTTATAGGTTGTGGGGCCGCATACATACATTGTTACTTCTTTATCTTTATGGGGAATAAAATCTTCCTTCCCATCAGTTAATGTGTTGAATACCTTCATCTTCATCCAAGGATACCTCCAACTCAGAGATTCTATTTTCTAGGCGCTCTATTTTCCTTTGCATGCACAGCATCATTTCCGCCACTGGGTCGGGAAGCCTGTTGTGCTGAAGGTCTATTTGGCTTTCCAGTCCGGGGTCTCCTACCCTTCGGCCGTCTCTTTTCACCACCCGCCCGGGAACACCGACGACGGTACAGTTCTCTGGCACATCCCTGAGCACCACGGAACCGGCGCCTATTTTTACATTATTGCCTATATTTATGGAACCTAAAACCCTGGCCCCTGCACTTACCACTACATTGTCCCCGATAGTGGGGTGCCTTTTACCTTTTTCTTTGCCTGTTCCCCCAAGGGTAACACCTTGATAGAGGGTAACATTATTTCCTATTTCACAGGTTTCACCAATAACAACACCCATACCATGGTCAATAAAAAGACCTTCCCCTACTACCGCACCGGGGTGTATCTCGATCCCGGTTAAGAAACGATTAAGCTGGGAAATCAGCCGGGCCAAAAGTTTGAAACCTTTTTTTTGCAATTTGTACGCCATCCTGTGAAGTATCAATGCATGAAAACCGGGATAGGATAACAAAACCTCCAAAACGCTCCTCGCGGCTGGGTCTCTCTCAAAAACCACATCGAGATCTCTTTTAAAACGAGAGAACAAGGTACCTCTCCTCCTTATATTTAGTTGTTGGTGCCAACGTATAATACCCTTAGATACAACAGGAATGTTTTGAATTACATTTACAATAAAAAAACCCTTCGCCACAGAGGCGAAAGGTCTAACGGTCCCACTCTGCTGGAATGGTTTCCCAAATGCAAACAGAAACCCATTCCTCTTGGATATTATAACGGTTCATACCGTTGGAACCTACTATTTTCAGTCCCAAGACTCCGGGGTGCACTTCAACAAAGGCCTTGGCCGGAGCGCTTTCAGCCGGTGACGCCCCTCTCTTTCGGCAGTACCCCCATCTACTCTCCCCATCATGGTATTTGCAAAATATCATGCTAATAGAATTATAATAGCAGGTGTTTCAACCGTCAAGTGTATGGCCGGCCTTTTCTAAACTGATATTTATTCTGCGAAGGATTTCTCCTCCACCCAGAATAGGTATCACATCATGCATTTCTGGACCATGCATTTTTCCTGTGAGAGCCACCCTGACAGGCATAAATACTTTTCTGCCCCCTAGATCCAACTCTTTACAAATGCTTTTTATCATTTTTTTGGTATTATCGGGGGTCAACTCTCCTTCATTTTGCACTTTCTTTGTCAACAAATCCAAAACCCCCGGCACCTGCTCTCCTCTGAGTACATCAACAGCCTTTTCACTCTCAAAGGTCAATTCCTTGTCAAAGAATATGCCCACATGCTCTTTGATTTCACTTACTGATCCAAGGTAATCCCTAACAGCATCCACTATCTTTTCAATATACTCAAGGTTCGCCCCATCCTCACCCACATAGCCGGCCTGGGTTAAATAGGGTAAGGCCAGCCCTGCAATGCGGTCAATAGGACTTTTTCTGATATAAACACCATTCAGCCAACGAAGTTTCTCCAAATCAAAAACTGCCGGGCTTTTGGCTACTCGTTCAAGATCAAACAAACTGGTCAGGTCCTCCAGTGTAAAAACTTCCTCTTCCCCCTCCGGGGACCACCCTAAAAGTGCAAGGAAATTAACAAGAGCTTCGGGAAGATATCCTTCTTCTTTGTATTGATTCAAGGATGTGGCACCATGGCGTTTGCTCATTTTCGAGCGATCTTTACCCAAAATTAGGGAAATGTGGGCAAACTCAGGCTTCTTTAAACCCAATGCATCAAAAATTAGTACCTGCCTTGGAGTATTTGACAGATGCTCCTCCGCCCGGATTACATGGCTTATATTCATCTCATGATCATCCACGACCACGGCAAAATTATAGGTTGGAATGCCATCAGATTTCACAATCACGAAATCGCCAATGCCGCTGCTTTCAAAGTTTACCTCGCCCCTGACCAGGTCATTGATTTTTATCAGCTCATTTTCCGGCACACGGAATCTAATAACAGGCTTACGACCTTCATCTTCAAGTTTTTTACGCTCGTCTTCACTTAATCCATAGCATTTCCCCATATATCTGGGCATTTGCCCCCGGGCTTTAAGTTCCTGCCTTTGCTCCTCAAGCTCTTCCTCAGTACAATAGCATAAATAGGCCATCTTTTTGTCCATGAGCATCTCAGTATATTTTCTATAGATGTCAAGCCTTTCTGTCTGTCTATAAGGCCCATGGGGGCCTCCCACATCCGGCCCTTCATCCCAATCTAAACCAAGCCATCTCAGGGAATCCATGATATCTATTTCTGATTCCCGGCTTGAACGTTCCTGATCCGTGTCTTCTATTCTTAAAATAAATTTCCCTTGATGCTTCCTTACCAGTAAATAATTAAATAATGCCGACCTCGCCCCACCAATATGTAAAGGACCTGTTGGGCTCGGTGCAAACCTGACCCTCATTTCCCCCATCTGAGTACACCCCCGATTTTTAATTATTATCTATATTATCAAATTTAAAATCAAGCGACCGGACCAAAGTTATAGAAATGCCGCCAAGCAAACATTAAAAGATATAGGACTTGGACAGCAGTAAAATCGAAACATATCCCCCAGAGTCAAAATATTTTAGGCATGCTTACCTTAGCAATTTAATGCTGACAACAGCATGGGCGGCGATGGCTTCACCCCTACCGATACCCCCTATTCCTTCGTTTGTAGTGGCCTTTATATTTACATCCTTAGGGTTTATATCTAGACAATGTCCAATATTTCCTTCCATAGTTTCAGTAAAAGGTGCCAACTTAGGTTTTTCTGCAATAATTACAGCGTCTATATTTATGACTGCAAGCCCGTCCCCAATAATCTTTTTCACTTCGGACAAGAGCACCATACTGGATATACCCTCAAAGCGTTGATCATCCGGGGGAAAATGGTATCCAATATCCCTTTCGCCGGCAGCCCCAAGAAGTGCATCACAAAGGGCATGCAGCAAAACATCTGCATCGGAGTGGCCCTGTAGTCCCAGATGAAAGGGAATTTCCACACCCCCTAAAATCAAAGGCCTTCCCGGCACCAACCTATGGATATCATAACCCATCCCCACCCTCATCTTTTTCACGCCTCCAGGTCAGTATTTGCGAAGCCACCACCATATCCTCTTGGGTTGTGATTTTTATATTTTCATAATCCCCCAGAACGAGCTTGACAGGTGCCCCTAGTTTTTCCACGAGCATGGAATCATCGGTTCCAACAAATGAAACCCTTCTGGCATATTCATAGGCCCTGACCAACAGCCCCTTTTCGAAGACCTGGGGTGTCTGAACAGTCCATATTCCGCTTCTTTCCGGTGTACCCGTAACAAAACCCTCTGTATTCCCTGTTTTTATAGTATCTTTTAAAGGAACGGCGGCAACCGCTGCACCATGTCTAAAACCCTCCATGACCACCCGGGATAGGGTTTCGGACGTTAAAAGTGGCCGCGCCCCATCATGCACGGCCACATATTCACAGCTGTCATCCAAAGCGGTAAGACCATTATAAACCGAATCCTGGCGCTCCGCGCCTCCCCCAACGATCCTCTCTATTTTCGTAAAACCCAGGGGTTTTATTATTTCCTTTTTACAATGCTCTATTTCATCCTTAGGAACCACAACTATAATCTCATTTACAAGAGGAGATCTCTCAAATAAATCCAAGGTATGGACCAAGACAGGCTTGTCCAAGAGTTGAAGGTATTGCTTATTTACCCCGGCATTCATTCTCGTCCCTGACCCGCCGGCGGCTATTATTGCCGTCAAGTGATGCACTGGTATTCCTCCTGCCCGTAGGTTCTGCTGCCAACTTCCTTGGCCTCATCCCTAGGCTTTGCAAATATCATTCTTCCCGCGGAGGTTTGCAGTACACTGGTAACCACAACGGTGACAGTTTTGCCGATAAGCTTCCGCCCGTTTTCAATCACTATCATTGTACCGTCATCTAGATAGGCCACCCCTTGGCCAATTTCCTTACCTTCTTTTATTACCTGAACCAACATCTCCTCCCCGGGTAGAACAACCGGTTTTACTGCATTGGCCAAATCATTGATATTCAGAACCTTTACTTCCTGAAGCTGGGCTACCTTATTCAGGTTAAAATCATTAGTAATGATTTTACCGTTTAATTTTTGAGCCAACCTCACGAGTTTGCTGTCCACTTCCTCATTGCTGGTAGTGTCCCCTTCATAAATCTCCACATTGACATCTAATTCCTTACGGATTTTATTTAGGATATCTAGACCCCGCCTACCCCGATTACGCTTCAACAAATCAGATGAATCTGCAATATGTCTCAATTCTTCTAAAACAAAATTGGGTATTAACAGCGTCCCATCCACAAATCCAGTTTTACAGATATCAGCTATGCGGCCATCAATTATCACACTGGTATCAAGTATTTTATAAAGCCCCTTTTGCTCCGCGGGGGGGCCGGGTTTCTTGTCCTTAGCAAAGCGGGGAAGGATTGAAAAAAGTGCAAGAAACTCCCCTTTTTTCTTAACTCCCACACTCCACCCCAAGTACCCAAGGACCAGGCTTAATACCAGAGAAAAATATGGCCCCACAAGGGGGATTTTTGAAAAAGACAGCCCTAATAAAGTAGCAATTATGAGTCCGATAATCACCCCCATGGCACCGCTGACCATGTCCTGAACAGGAATCTTATGTAGGTACTGCTCAAGCCAGCTGGTAAAATTTTTTACATGTCGATAAATCCATGGGGATATACTGTAGCCTATTAATCCACCAACTATGGTGCTGAGAATCAAAACAGACCATAGGATCTCAACAGGCCATGACAGTCCTTCCGCTGTTAGGGTACGGCTGATTGTAAAACTCCCCACCGCCGCCAGTAAGGTTATCAAAAGTCTACTAATTCTGTAAAGCATATGTTCACCTCCCTTTTTTTAGTCTATCTTTACCACTTGAATATTATACAACCTTAAAAGAAAAGCTACAATCCATGCGGAGAAAATTATGCAAAAACTGCCTCCAGCATGGATTCTACCTGCTCCTCTTCTTTACCCTGGGAAAGTACGATCTCACTGGTCAATATACGCCTTGCATTTTCAAGCATTTTTCTTTCCCCAGTGGATAGGCCCTTCTCTTTTTCTCTAGCCATCAAATTGGTTACAACTTCCGCAACCTCAAATATATTACCGCTCTTAATTTTCTCTAGATTTTTCTTGTAGCGGCGGTTCCAGTTGGAGGACATTTCCGACCCACCGTTGCTCAAAATATCCATCACCTTACTAATGTCCTTATTGCCAACCACCCTTCTCAATCCCACATCCTGAACATTGTCCATGGGTACCATAACCTTCATATTTCCTATGGGCATTCTCATTATATAGTACTTACTTTTTTTGCCAAGGATCTCCTTTTCCTCGATGGCCTCTATCACTCCGGCCCCATGCATTGGATATACTACCTTATCCCCTACATTGAACATCGAATAACCTCCTAATGATAATATTTAGTAACATAAATTATATCAAAGATACTCGCTGGTGTCAAATTTAACTAAATATTATATCAAGAGGGCCCAACCATGTCAATGGATATTATTTTTTAAAATTTCTTTTACTCCGAGCCTTGGTCCAAAATATCCCTGTGAAATTTCAAAAAACCCTCCTTTATCGTCTGGGCCCTTGCCTCTCCGATACCCTCTACCTTTGTGAGGCCCTCCACATTGCTGGCCATGAGATTATTTAAGCTCCCAAAGGTATTTACAAGATCATCCACCACTGTAACCGGAATCGGTGCTATTTTGCTCATGACCCTGTACCCTTTCGGGTAAGCCAATACCCTTAAAGCCTCCTCGGAATATCCATATCCCAGAATTCTTGATATCTCCCTTAAGTCCAGCGGTTCAAACCTTGGGCTTGATTGGATGTGATTCAGTATATCCCTGGGATATGGAAGGGTTTTTCCCGGCTGATAGTAATCCCGAATTAGGAGAAGTATCTCCTTTTTTAAATCCCAGTTGATTTCTTGAAGCTGTATATTTACCAGCTTTCCCTCGCTTCCCAATTGACAGATATATATTTCCAATTCCTCAATTATATGCAGTACCAAGACTGCCTGCTGAATGGCCTCGGCGGCATCATTTACTGTACTGATCCCTTTAATTTCAAGGGCGCTCAGTTCATCCAGCGTTCTGTTTAGTATATATCGGTATTTGTCCAATGTCTGAACCGCTTGATTTGCCTTCGTTAATATAAATCCCGTATCTCTCAGTACATATTTTAGCAAACCCTTGTAAAAAGATATCGTACCCCTGTGCTCAGATATGGCCACAACAAGGGCATCAGTTTGCCTTGCTACCCTCTGTGCTATACGATGCCTAATACCTGTTTCGTTTGAGGGTATAGTCACTAGAGGGTGTAGATGGGCATTGGCCCTCAGTATTTTTTCAACCTTTCCATCTAAAATTATGGCACCATCCATTTTGGCAAGTTCATATAATGCGGAATCCGTGAATTGACAATTAATATTGAAACCACCTTCAACAAGGCCCATAATTTCATCGTTATCTCCTACTACAACCAATGCACCCTTGTTAGCATTCAAGATGCTTTCCAGCCCGGATCTGAGCATTGTCCCCGGCGCAAGCATCTTGAGAGATGTTATTAACTCCTCTTTGGACAGCCTGTTTTTTTCCGGCAAATACTATCCCTCCAAAGCATATTCCAAGGCTTCATCTACGGCGGTAACCCCAATCAATTCAAGATTGCCGATTCTCCCCAACTGATCCCCTACTTTTTTTGGAAGTATACAGCGTTCAAACCCAAGCCTCTCCCCTTCCCTCACCCTTAGCTCAGCCTGGGACACGGCCCTTATTTCTCCTGTCAGGCCCACTTCCCCAAATGCAAATGTCCTGGGGGACACAGGCAAATTTCTGAAGCTGGATGCTAGGCTGATACATAGGGCTAAATCGATGGCCGGTTCATCTACCCGCAGGCCTCCGGCAATATTTACATAGGCATCTTCTTTGTTCATATGTAATCCGGCTTTTTTATCTAAAACCGCCAGCATGAGTAAGAGCCTATTGTAATCAACACCATTGGCCAGCCTTCGGGGGTTTCCGAAAGGGCTTTCGGAAACAAGGGATTGGATCTCCAGAAAAATTGGTCTGGATCCCTTCATAGCCGCCACCACCTGGGTGCCCGCCTCCCGGGCCTGACTTTCCTCTAAAAAAATCGTGGAAGGATCGGGGACGTCAATCAAGCCGGAATCCCGCATTTCAAAAACACCGATTTCATTGGTTGAGCCAAAACGATTTTTTTCTACCCTGATAATCCGGTGCATATGGAAGGAATCCCCCTCAAAATAAAGGACTGAATCCACTATATGCTCCAGGATTTTCGGCCCGGCTATTGTTCCCCCCTTGGTAATATGCCCTACAATGAAGATTGGTATATTCAAGTCTTTTGCATGTTTCATAAGTATTCTGCAGCATTGCCTCACCTGGGTTATACTCCCCGGTTGATTTTTAAGAGAAGGATCGTGGACCGTCTGAATGGAATCCACCACCACAAGCACTGGTTTGATTTTCTCAATCTGCTCACAGATGTGATCAATATCAGTTTCAGACCCTATAAATAAGTCAGGGGATTGTACATTCAGTCTATTTGCCCTCAATCTTATTTGGCCGGGAGATTCCTCACCGGATATATACAATACCTTTCCCCTTTGTTGGCTGACATTATCTGAAATCTGAAGCAGAAGAGTTGATTTTCCCACCCCGGGGCTTCCTGCAATCAAGGTGATGGATCCCGACACCACCCCCCCGCCCAATGCCCTATCCAACTCTCCGCTTCCGGTGGTCTGCCTGCCCTCCTCCCTATTTCTCACATCCATAATTGGCCGCGGAAGATCCCCCGATCCCGCCTTTGTCATATTGCCAAAATTGGTTTTTTGTTTTATTGTTTGTTCTCGTAGGCTGTTCCATTCTCCGCACTGGGGACATTTGCCATACCATTTCGGGGCCTCATACCCAAATAGATCACAGCAGAACGATGTTCTTTTCTTGGTCATAGGCTCACCTCTCCATCCTGAAGTCCCACTCCTCCAATTCTAACCCAAAAAAGGCGCCGGTCATAATGACAATGACCAACGCCTGATTGAGGTACAAAAAGAATTTTTACTCAATAATGAACTCAGATCTTTGCTGTTTCTTTCTTCTCTATTTTTACCTTACCGTCCTCAGCATAGACATAAATCGTATCGCCAGAATCTAACTTTTGCTCTAACATAGCCTCTGAGATTTCATCCTCAATAAAGCGCTGTATAGCTCTCCGCAGCGGCCTGGCCCCATATTCCTCACTAAAACCTTCTTCTGCAAGGGCCACCTTGGCTTCTTCTGCTATCTCAATCATCATATCATTTTCCTTCAATCTCTCTGCCAACTCCGCTATCATTAGATCCACGATGCTTTTGATGTTTTCCATGCTCAGGGAGTGGAAAACAACTGTTTCATCCACACGGTTTAGGAATTCCGGTCTAAATGTGCGTCTCAGTTCATTCATAATTGTGGCCTTCATATCCTTATAGCTGTCCGCCTGTGAACCCTTGGAAAAACCAGTTATTTCCGATCTAAAGGTTGTGGCACCCACATTGGAGGTCATAATAAGGACTGTATTCCTGAAATCCACCAATCTACCCTGGGCATCGGTGAGGCGGCCATCCTCAAGTACCTGCAGCAGCACATTGAATACATCGGGGTGGGCTTTTTCCACCTCATCGAAGAGTACAACACTATATGGTTTCCTTCTCACTCTTTCCGTAAGCTGCCCGGCCTCATCATACCCAACATATCCGGGAGGGGCACCTATCAGCTTGGAAACTGTGTGTTTTTCCATATATTCGGACATGTCTAGGCGGATCATGGCATCTTCATCCCCAAACATGGCCTCTGCCAGCGCCCTGGCCAGCTCCGTTTTGCCCACTCCAGTGGGACCCAAGAAAATAAACGAACCCACGGGACGCTTTGGATCCTTCAGGCCAGCCCTAGCACGGCGTATAGCCCTTGACACCGCTCTTACCGCATCCTTCTGACCAATAACCCTTTCATGAAGGGTATCCTCCAGTTTCAACAGACGTTCCGCTTCCTCTTCCTCCAGCTTGATAACTGGGATACCGGTCCAATCAGATACGATCTTAGATATATCCTCCCCAGTAACATTGGTCTTTTCCGTGCCCTTTTCATGTCCCCATTGCTGCCGTAATTCTTCCAGCTTAGCTTTTATCTCCTTTTCTTCATCCCTCAGCCCTGCGGCCTGTTCAAAGTTCTGTTCATTTACTGCTGCTTCTTTTTCCTTTTGGATTTCCTCCAGCCTTTTGTCCATTTCCTTTATCTCCGGAGGGGCGGTGGTTACTTCCAGCCTTACCCTGGAAGCAGCCTCATCTATCAAATCTATTGCCTTATCCGGTAAAAATCTATCTGCAATATAACGGCTTGAGAGCTTCGCTGCTGCTTCTATTGCCTCATCCGTAATCTCAACCTTGTGGTGAGCCTCGTAGCGATCTCTCAGTCCCTTTAGAATTTCAACGGCATCCTCCACATCGGGTTCATCCACTGTGATGGGCTGGAACCTTCTCTCCAAAGCGGCATCCTTTTCAATATACTTTCTGTATTCATCCAAAGTAGTGGCACCTATACACTGCAGTTCCCCCCGGGCAAGAGCAGGCTTTAAAATGTTGGCCGCATCAATGGCGCCCTCCGCTGCCCCGGCACCAATAACTGTGTGCAGCTCATCGATAAACATAATCACCGAGCCTGATTTTTTGATCTCCTCTGTTATCCGACGGAAGCGCTCCTCAAATTCACCGCGGTACTTGGTTCCTGCAACAATATTGGCCATATCAAGTTTCATTACTCTCTTGCCATCAAGAATTTCCGGAACCTTACCTTCTAAAATTTTCTGTGCCAGTCCTTCCACGATTGCAGTCTTTCCCACGCCGGGTTCACCGATGAGCACCGGGTTATTCTTCGTCCTTCTGCTCAAAACCTGTATTACTCTATCGATGACCTTGCTCCTGCCGATAACAGGGTCGAGCTTATCCTCTGATGCCATTTGAGTCAGATCAGTACCAAATTCATCCAGGGTAGGGGTGTCACTCTTGCTCTTTGCGGCCTGACCGGAACCATAACCCTGGGGTGATGCACCGGACCCAGGGAAACCGAACATGGGAAATCCCATCGGCCCGCCGGAGCCGCCCAATAAAAGCATTACCTGTTGGCGGACCTTATCCGTGGTGGCACCAAGGCCGTTTAACACTCTGGCCGCAACCCCCTCACCTTCCCTCAACAGACCCAACAATATGTGCTCCGTGCCAACATAATTGACACCCATACCCCTAGCCTCATTTCCGGCCAGCTCCAAAACATTTTTGGCACGAGGTGTCAAGGTTATTTCCTGACCCTCCGGCTGCCCTTTACTTTCCCCTTTCCCCACAAGCTTGGCAATTTCCTTACGTACCACTTCATTTTTAATGCCCAGGCTCCCTATGGCCCTGGCTGCAATACCATGTCCCTCGCGTATTAGACCTAAAAGCAGATGTTCAGTACCCACCGCCGGGTAACCTAATTTGTTGGACTCCTCTTTAGCTAGAAGCAGCACCTTTTGTGCTCTCTCAGTAAACCTTCTCATTAAATATCACCTCGCGAAATATTTATTCAGCTTTCGCCAATATCCTTATCTTTAGCCAGGTAATCACGAATCAAATCCGCCCGGGCCTCATCTCTTTCATCGCTGGATAAATCTCCCCCCGCGATATACTGAACAAACCCCGGCTGAATTAAAACCATCAGTTCATCCAATTTTTTGGGCTCCACATTTCCGATAATTTCCATATCCACGCCTAGACGCAGGCTGGACAAAAGCCCAAGAGCTTCCTGGGTACTGATTATCCTGGCATGGCTCAGTATCCCATAGGCCCTATATATTCTGTCAGTCAGCTGGGAACCGGTGTCACTATTTAACAGCAGCTCCCTGGCTGATCTTTCCTGCTCTATCAACCCTTTAGTGACACTGATCAAATCTTCTATGATTTCCTTTTCTACCCTACCAAGGGTTACTTGGTTGGACACCTGGAAAAGATTGCCCAAGGGCTCCGAACCCTCACCATAGAGGCCCCGGACTGCAAGACCCACCTGGGACAATGCCTTCAACACCTTGCTCACTTGATTAGTGAGTACCAGGCCGGGCAGATGAACCATTACTGATGCCCTAAGACCAGATCCAAGGTTGGTGGGGCAGCAAGTTAAGTATCCAAGCTCATCATCGAAAGCATATGTCACTTTAGTCTCCAGGGTATCATCTATATTATTTGCCATATCCCAGGCTTCCCAAAGCATGAGGCCGGGAAGCAGTACCTGGATACGTAGATGGTCCTCCTCATTAACCATTATTGACACGGCTTCATCATCCTGCAGTACCACGGCCTTCCCGGGATGACCATTGGTTTTCGCTTGCTGTGGGCTAATTATATGCTTTTCAACCATCATCTGCCTCTGTATAACCGGGAGCCCCTCCAGTCTGACTGTCCTAAGCCCCTCTGTGTTTTCACTAATCCCAGGTTTGGAAATTACTGCCTCTATTTCATTTACAACTTCTTCTTGCCTGTCATGGGAAAGGCGAGAAGGAAAAAAGTACTTTTCTAAATTTCTTGCAAGCCTGATTCTGCTGGAGATCACCACATCGGAATAGGGACCGGTATCTCTGACCCACCTGCTCAGTGAATTTCTGATTCCTATATTATCCATAGCTGCAGTACCCCTCCCTACCCATTCAATTTTGCTTCCAATTCCCTTATCTTATCCCGCATCACAGCAGCCTCTTCAAATCGTTCATTAATCACCAAAACCTGCAAGTCTTCCTTCAATTGTTCAATTTCTCTTTTACGCCGGATATGTTCCCCTATATTTAACGGTATCTTACCCTTGTGAATGGAATTGCCGTGGATTCTTTTTAATAGGGGCTCAATACCTTTTCTAAAAGTGTTGTAACATTGATCACAGCCCAACCGACCCAGTTTGCCAAACTCTTTATAAGTCAATCCACATTTTTCACATTGCCTGTTCCCCATGGGGGAATATTCCACATCCTGACCGAGGTTCATATCCTCAGTAAGGCTGGCAAGGAATGTATGAATAGAGAAACTTGGTTCCAGATCAAAGCCGATCATATGCTTTTTCTGATGCTTCGCTGCACATTCATTACATAAATTTATAGACTTTTTTTTATCATTAATTATTTTAGTGATATGAACCCTTGCTTCGTTTTTCCCGCACTCCTCACATAACATGTACCCACAACCCCCTTAGCGGCTGAATTCATCCCTCAACATCGTACCAATCATGGCTTTTAAAATATTTGCCCTCAAGATATCCCTATCAGGAAGCTCAAGGGATATTACCTCTCTCCTGATAATGGAGTTCATCAATAACATTTCCCTTTTTGTCAAAAAATCTTCTTCATATAGGCGCCTCAGTACCCTTTTGGCGGCCGCATGAGAAACCACATCGGGGGTTCTGCTCAACAAGTCCATAATCTCCCTGCCGCTGTCAAGAGGAAGCTTTATAATTTTCAAATAGCCCCCCCCGCCCCTACGGCTTTCCACTATATAACCTTGCTCAAGGTTAAATCTTGTGTTCAATACATAATTTATCTGTGAAGGAACACACATGAATTTTTCGGCCAATTGATTACGCCTGATTCGGATTGTTCCCTCACTGGTTTCCAGCAGCTCCTTAATATATTGCTCGATCCGATCTGCTAAAACTGCCATTGCAGCCACCTTTCCCAAAGCTTTTTCTAACCTTGACTATCATTGACCTTGTTGTCTATATTATCTATCATCCTCAACTGATTATGCAAATCCTTGAGACAAATATTTACATCCCCATTGGGGTATTATAGGGATATTTTATGTGTTTATCTTGAAATTACTCAATCCAGTTAGTTATTTCATTGATAAACACACGGCTGCATAGGTGGAGGCCGCAAAATTTATAAGCCCATGACAAGAAACCCATAAAATAAAGCCCTGTATTTCCACAGGGCTTTAGACTAATCATTTTTACATAAGCATTAGGGCTAATAGTGCGAAAAATGCTTACTCGCCGTATATAATTCACGTCTCATGGTAGTATTTTATTCAATCCCATACCCATTAAGGATCATGTGTTTTTTACTGATCATCCCTTTGGCGCATGGTAGGGAAGAGAATGACATCCCTGATGGAGGCATTGTCCGTTAGAATCATTATCAATCTATCAATACCTATGCCCAGACCACCGGCGGGAGGCATACCATACTCCAGCGCCAGTAGAAAATCCTCGTCCATGGCGTGGGCCTCCTCGTCCCCTGCCTCCCTCAACTTAGCCTGCTGCTCAAAGCGGCCCCTCTGATCCTGGGGATCGTTCAGTTCTGAAAATGCATTCGCCAGCTCAAAGGCTCCGACAAAGGCTTCAAACCGATATGTAAAATCAGGATCATTCTCTTTCCTCTTGGCAAGGGGTGAAATCTCAATGGGGTAATCTGTGATAAATGTAGGCTGGATCAATCTTGCCTCCACTTCATTTTCAAAAACATCATTGATCAGCTTACCCCTACTGATGGGTTCATCCGTCTCAATGCCAAATTTCTCAGCTATCTCCTTGAGGTCCCCTGGGCTTTCAGCAGCCTTTAGATCTATACCCAAATATTTTTCAATGGCATCCAACATAGTGAGCCGCTGCCAGGGTGGGGAGAGATCAATTTCGGAACCCTGATAGCTTATTTTCGTGGTGCCCAATACCTTTTCCGCGATATGGGAAACCATATCCTCCACAAGTTCCATAATTACTTCATAATCCGCATAGGCCTGATATAATTCAAGCATGGTAAACTCAGGATTATGCTTGGTAGAAATACCCTCATTTCTAAATATTCTCCCTATCTCATACACTTTATCAAAACCACCCACCAACAGCCGCTTTAGATGCAGCTCAAGGGCAATACGCAGATACAGATCTATATCCAATGCATTATGATGGGTAATGA
This sequence comes from Clostridia bacterium, assembly GCA_012519005.1. Taxonomy (GTDB): domain Bacteria; phylum Bacillota; class DTU086; order DTU086; family DTU086; genus JAAYRB01. The sequence continues at coordinate 6,188 of JAAYRB010000149.1, read as the reverse complement.
AAGGTTTTGCATTGGCTCCACCAGGGATGGAATGCATTGTAGGGGTTTCTACCTCTAGAAAACCTCTGTCGTTCAGATACTCCCTCATGGTACTGATGATTTTGCTTCGCATGATAAAAACATCTTTTACCTCAGGATTGACAATAAGATCCACGTAGCGATGGCGGTAGCGAAGCTCCACATCCTTGAGGCCATGCCATTTTTCCGGTAGGGGCTTAAGGGATTTACACAACATGGTTATCTCCTTGCAAGCGACAGTTACTTCGCCCTTCCTGGTTTTAAATACATCTCCGTTGACTCCGATTATATCGCCGATATCCAGATCATTAAACAGCTGGTATTGATCCCCCAAATCATCTACCCTGCCGTAAATCTGAATTTGCCCACTCATATCTTGGAGATGAGCAAAACCGGCTTTTCCATGCACCCTTTTGGCCATAACTCTGCCTGCGATGGACACATTTTTGTTTTCGAGATCCTCGAAATCCTCGATAATTTCCGATGCCCCATGGGTTCTGTCATATTTTTGACCATAGGGGTTGATTCCCTTGTCGTTTAATTTATCAAGTTTTTGAAACCTGGCTTTGATTATATCGCTAATGTCTTGATCCATGAAAACTGCCTCCCCTTATTACTTTCCTTAAATCTCTATTTCCATTATTTCGTACTTGATAACTCCCTCAGGAACTTCCACCTCCACAACAGAGCCTACCTTTTTGCCCATAATTGCTTTCCCTACGGGGGATTGATTTGAAATCCTGTTTTCCATGGGATCCGCCTCTGCGGAGCCCACAATTTCATATTTGAATACATCCCCAAATTCTAAATCCTTTAGGGTAACCTTAGAGCCCGGGCAAACCTTTTCATTGGTTACATTGCTGGTATCAATTATCTGGGCATATCGAAGTTTTTTTTCTAGAGTTATAATCCTTCCTTCTGTGAAGGCTTGCTCTTTTTTAGCCTCATCATATTCGGAATTTTCGGATATGTCCCCAAACTCTATGGCCTGCTTTATTCTATCTGCAATCTCTCTCCTCTTGACTGACTTCAAATAACAGAGTTCTTCTTCAATCCTTTTTAATCCTTCAGCCGTCAGGATGTTTTCTTTATTTATCATAACCATTCTCTCCTTAACATCATTCTGATTCACATGTTTTAAAACTTTCCTCAGTATATGAAAAACCATAATCAAAAATGCCAGTACAATAAACCCCAATACACATATAACTTAACCCGGCACTTAGTGCATGGGATTAGAGATGGCCGCGGACATTCGGGCTATCTCATGCATTAAGTGCCGGGTACAGAGGCATAGATCTGCGGAATGTATTGAAGCTAAATGATATTATATAAACCTATAATTGCATTGTCAAGACCTGGAATTTCCCATAATGGTCCAGCTGAATTATCCGAAATTACACGGCATTGGAGCCCCCGGGCAAGGAACCATTTTTTCTAATAAGCCTGATATCCTCCTCGGTTAACTTCCGGTTAAAACTCCTAAAGCCTGCAAGCTTAAAACCATGTTTTTTCCCAAGTTCATGAATTTCCCGCACTTGATTGAAGGATATTTCCCTGCCCAGAGTCCAGCCCTCCCTTTTTCCCTCCAAGGCTAAGATCATGGTTTCAGCGGTACATGCAAAGGTAATATTCTCTGGATAGCCCATGTCCAATGTACTCCTGACATCCCCAGGTATCTCCGCCAATCCCCCTTCGATAACCAAAACATCTTTCCTCTCCTCTGTAACCCTTCGGGCCACATCCCTTGGCCGGGCAACATCACAGACCACGGATCCAGGGGCAAGATCCTCCGGTTCAATGATGGTATTCATGGCCGAAGTTACTGTAATCACGATTTGGGCTTCCTTTAATGTTCCCTTCAGGTCACTGGTTATACGCACCGCCTGGCCAGTCTCATAAATTATATCCCTCGCCAGGGCATTTAGTTTGGATTTATCTTGGGCAACCAAGGTAAGATATTTGCAATCCATCGCCATGAGTTTAGCACACACTGCTCCAATGGACCCCGTAGCCCCCACGACTGCAACCTCCGCTTGAGCGATGTCTATGCCCATTTTTTTTGCTGCTTTTTTTGCCCCCTCCATGGCCAGGGCAATGGTATAACTATTGCCCGTTGTTACAGGGATGCCCAGCTCCTTTGAAACTGTAAGACCGGCATCCCCCACCACGGCGGTCATGGCACCGAGACCTAACAGCATACTACCTTGTTTTTCCGCCATCCTACCGGTATTTATGATTTTTCTAAGAACCAATTCCTGCGGAAGGCCTAAAATTTGTCGGGTTGTCAGTGGACATACTGCAAAAAAACCTGAAATTTCCTTGCCTGTACATTTTGATTTTATCCCCTCGATTGTACCGGCCTTGAAAGGTGGGAAAAAACGTAATATTTTTTCCAAATATTTCGATGATATTCCCTTGGTAAAGTTGAACTTTTTAGATAAATCATCCGCTTCCATGGGGTGAATCATGAATGAGAAATCATACATCAAATTGTGCCTCCTAAAGCAGTCAGGCTGTCCTTTTGATTTTGTTTGGTGAAATTCAACACCCTGGGTTCAAAGCCAAGCCTGTCAATCAAGGCCAAATAGTCCGTAGGGGTTATTTGCTCGGTGGGCTTATCCAACAAGGCCACCATCAGGGCTTCCATCACATTGGTACCAAAGGAACGGCCGTTAAACTCTGGGGTGGTGGTAATCAGTTTTGCAATACCCCTTTGCTTCAAAATATCTATGTCAGAGGCCGTTACGGTATTCGTAACAACAATCTTGCCATCCATTCTCTCAGGCATATGACGCTTGATATAATGAAAATCTCCTGCTATTATTTCCGCCCAATGATAGTATTTTTGTGCCTTTTCACTGGGTACCTTGTTCCCGCTGCCTGAGGGATACAGATATTTTGTAGGTAGAAATCCCACCAAGGGGGCCAGCAGCCGTACAAGTCTGTCAAGACCCTCTAATGAGTGAATGGGGATGGGTATACCCAAACCAAAGATAAGATCCCCCAGCACCACCTTTGCCCCAAAATTATACATCTCCTCTGCCATGCCAAATCTATCCACGGCACATACTAATAGAACCTTTCGGTTGTTCAACGGCAGTAGGTCGGAATTATGTAGGTACTTTACAACCTTCCTTTCCAGGGTGTTTTTTAAGCCGCTGCCATCAACAATGGGTGTTTTTTTAACTGCATTTGCCATCTTCCTTCCATCCCTTAAAAAATATCTCTTCCCACCCGCATGGATATACAAATCTATACCCCCGATGCCGAAGGCATCAACCTTTCCGTCAAGGCGGCTCAGGATGGCAATTGCCTCATCCAGATTACCATCTGTGCCCACCCTTTCAATCATCATTTTTTGCCCCAATATATGGCACAGTACCCTGTGGTTTCTTTTGGATGAGCCAAGGCTCACGCCAACGATTTTCTTCATTCTCGCATCCTCCTATGACAATGTTTTTACCATTACTGCCTCGACAAGCTCTTGGATTTTGTGTACGGGAACATGCTTATCCTCCTCTATGGGGGATTTTCCAATTTCAACTCCCACCACCTCTTTATCCAGTAGAGCCTCACAGAGCCTGATACGATAGTTGGAGCCAATCATTATTACCGCGTCATAATTTTTAAGCTCGGTGATAATTGTCATTATTTTATTGAGGAGCTCTATACCTTCAGACTCATCAACAAACTGCCACCTTTCCTCTTCTGTGAACAACAGTATGTATTCTACTCCTTTTTGAAGAAGTGATTCCTGTAGTTCATGCTTGTTGAGGATGGGGAAACCCACCACGGCAACCCTCTGACCCCTTCTCACCTCTCCTAAAGCCTCCAACCTTGAGATAAAGGTTCTGTCAATATTGAGTTTTTTCCCCACCTCCTGCTGAGAATATCCCTCAACTCGGAGTTGGAGAATCCTGTCTATATGTCTTTGGGTTTTTTCTCTGCTGATTAGCTTGTTCCCAACCCGGATCAAATCCATATCCCTGACCCCCATATGTGCACAGAAGTGTGGACAAAGTTATTCTAGGTAGATTTTAACCCTTTTATTCATATTTTACAAAGATAAAAAAAAGAGCCCTGGGAAGATTTCAAGCTGTAACTTGAAGTATTTCCCCCAGCAGCTCCTCTACAGCCTCGAGGCTGTCAGTCTGGTTAATTTTATTGCGCCATCCCGAAGCCCCAGGAAAACCCTTTAAATACCAGGCCAGGTGCTTCCTCATCTCCATTACTCCCTTTTTTTCTCCCTTAAATTTGACTGCCAATCTCAGATGCCTGCCTGCCAATAAAATCCTTTCCTTGGGAGTTGGTTCCGGCAGCAGCGACCCGTCCCGTATATAGGACAGGATTTGCTCAAAGAGCCATGGGTTTCCCATGGCCCCCCTTCCCACCATAATACCGTCACATTGTGTGTATTCCAACATATCCCTTGCATCCTGGGGTTTCCATATATCACCATTCCCAATTACAGGTATACCCACTGCCCTCTTAACTTCCTTTATAATATCCCAATCGGCCCTACCGGCGTAAAATTGATCCCTAGTACGTCCGTGAACGGTTATCCCGCTGACGCCAACCCCTTCCATACCCACGGACATTTCCACAGAATTTACACTCTGTTGGTCCCAACCCTTTCTCATCTTAACTGTGACTGGTACATCAACTCTCTCCACCACAGCCCCAGCCACCTCCAGGGCAAGATCCATGTCCAGCATGAGGGCGGCTCCTTCACCATTACGAACTATCTTTGGGGCAGGGCAGCCCATATTTATATCTACAATGTCCGCCCCGGCTTTGACGGCTATATCCGCCCCTTCCGCCACCACCTGGGGATCAGAGCCGAATATTTGTACTGCCAAGGGACTGGGTTCCCCGGACAAATCCAGTATTTCACTTGTTTTCCTGTTTCCATAGGTGAGAGCCTTGGCACTGACCATTTCCGTATAAACCATCCCACAGCCGGCCTCCCTGGCTAGGATTCGGAAGGCTTTATCCGTTACACCGGCCATAGGTGCGGCAAGAACATTGTTTTTAAGCTGAACACTACCTATTTTCATCCATCAACACCTCATTATTTATTGCGGCAATAAATAATTTTCAAACCCCTCAGGGTTAATTCCTGATCCACAATATCAACCTTAGGGGTTAGCCCCCCCACTACAGGGGCAAGGCCGCCCGTGGCTATAACCCTGACCTTTTCCCCCATTTCTTCCTCAATAGCCGCCACAGTATAATCTACGCAACCAATTACAGAGCACAGAACACCGGCCTGGATACTCATAACTGTGTTCTTACCTATAATTTTTGGCGGCCTATGGATTTCCACCCGGGGGAGCTTTGCTGCCCTTTGAAATAATGCCTCCATGGAGATATTTATCCCCGGTGCAATGGTACCCCCCAAGTAATCCCCCCCAGGCGAGATCACATCAAAAGTAGTGGCAGTCCCAAAATCAGCTACAACAGTGGGCCCTCCATAGGTTTCATAGGCCGCCACTCCATTGGCTATTCTATCCGCCCCCACCTCCCTGGGATTATCCAATTTGATGGGCATCCCTGTTTTTACGCCGGGACCAATAATCAAGGGGTTAAATCCGAACATTTTTATGTAGAGATTTTCAAAAACACCTGTCAGGGTTGGCACCACAGAAGATATTACCGCCCCAACAATATGATTCTTTGAAATAGAGTCCCTTGCCAGTAAACTATCCAGGAGCACTTCATATTCATCCATGGTCCTTCTCTCATCGGTTCCCAATCTCCATGAGATGGGGGCTCCCCCTCCTAGGGGGAATACTCCGATCATTGTATCCGTATTTCCCACGTCCGTCACAAACAACATCCCATTGACCCTCCCCATTTGAAACATTGGTTGTCATTTTATAACTGTTGCGTCCCCGGAATAAAATACCCTCTCACTACCTTCAAAATCTTTTAATACCAGACCGCCCTCCTGGGTGATATTCACTGCAGTTCCCCGGAAAAGATTATCCCCTTGTTTTAAAATTATTTCCCTGCCCAAAGTGCAATTTCTTTTTTCCCATACATCTAGAATCGGTTCCATACCTTCATATAGAAATATGGAATAGTACCTATCCAGTTCCTCAAGTAAACATCTTAACAAATCTTTTCGGTCCACCTTATGTCCCAAAAGTACCTCTAAAGAAACG
>JAAYRB010000021.1 GCA_012519005.1 Clostridia bacterium | reverse complement strand
TTCTGGTGGTGTTAGCGGAGGGGACACACCCGTTCCCATACCGAACACGGCAGTTAAGCCCTCCAGCGCCCATGGTACTCGGGGCGAAAGCCCTCGGGAGAGTAGGTCACTGCCAGATTACATAATCCACTAAAGGAGCCCTTTGTAGGGCTCCTTTAATTTATATTTCTAAGGCGGTCTTGTTCCTTTTAAAATAACACCACCATTATCTAAAGATTTGTAATAGAGCATACCCCAAAAGAATAAAGTTAATTGAAGTAATCTATGAAATAAGACAAGAAAGCGGGGTTATTTTGGTGGTTATTTCTTTACGCGGTAAAATAAAAGTAATCCTTATATCTTTAGCTTTGGCGTTGGCGGCATTTATGTGTTTGAAGTTTTACTCCTTATATATGGGGGAAGGCTTCATTGCAGCAGTTACGGGCAAAAGAACCTTAAAGCCGGTTTACAGTGTAGAGATGGAGGATAAGAAGGTTGCCCTGTCCTTTGATGCCTGCTGGGGTGCGGAGAGAACCGAAAAAATACTAGATATTTTAGATAAATATAAGGTCAAGACCACTTTCTTTCTCGTAAATATTTGGCTGGAGGATTACCCAGATAAGGCTAAGGAAGTGGCGGAAAGAGGGCATGAGATAGGGCTTCATTCTACCACTCACCCTCATTTCACCACATTACCTGTGGAGGAGATGAAGAAGGAACTAAAGGATAACTACGACATGGTGGAGAAAACCACGGGATATAAGGCAAAGCTTTTCAGGCCCCCCTTTGGGGACTACAACAATACGGTGATAGAAACCGCCGGGGATATGGGGATTACTACAATTCAGTGGAGCATTGATTCCCTGGATTGGAAGGATCTATCGGCCCAGGAGATAGCAAACCGCATTTTAAGCCGTGCGGACAAGGGGGCGATTATACTCATGCATAATGACGGGAAGCACACCCCTGAATCCCTTGAAATTATTATCCCTAAACTGAAAGCAGAGGGCTATTCCATTGTTCCTATTAGTGATCTAATACATCAGGAAAACTGGTATGTTGACATAAATGGAATACAAAGGAAAAAATAGTATATATAAAGCTGTAGTTAGGATATAATAAGGAAAGAACATTCACCACAGCCCCAGTATGTTATGGAACGAAAGGGGATAAGTGATTTTAACTTGATTACCCATGCACATGGGACAAAAGGATTACATACTATTTTAGTAATGGGTAGAACCGGGGTGATATAATGGATAATGGAAAGGACAATTTACTTCCAAAATGTATTGCTTGTGAAAGTACTCCCCCGGGGGGGATAAATGATGGGATTTTAATATGTAGGAAGTTTCTGTGCACCGCCTGTGAAGAAGATATAATAAAAACTCCTATTGAGGATAGTAATTATCTTCGTCACAGGGAATGCTTAAAAAAAATGTGGTACTAGGGTCTACTTTTAATGTAGGGAAGGTCATAAAACCCCCAAATGATAAGGGGGCTTTTTTTATGAGCTGTTTACCAAAAGTAAGCCAATGGTAAGAAAATTGGATTTATGCTACAATGAAAACGATTTAAGAAACCATGGAGGCATTGATTTGTGAAGAAAAACAAAGCCTTATTTGATATTCTTAGGGAAATAGCCGGGAAGGAAAGCTGTTCTTTTCATATGCCGGGTCATAAAAGGAATTTTCATCTCGGATCTCATATTTCCCATTTGTATAAAAGCCGGGTGGCGGATTTTGACTATACGGAAATACCGGGTTTAGACGACCTTCATTGGCCAAAGGGATCTATTAAAAAAGCCCAGGCTTTAACTGCTCGCTGCTTTGGTGCACGGAATTCCTTTTTCCTAATCAATGGCTGCTCAGCGGGGATCAAAGCATCCATTATGGCCTGCTGTAGAGAGGACAGCAAGGTCCTGGTTCCCCGGAATGCCCATAGATCTATTTTTGAAGGTTTGATACTTTCGGGCTCTCATCCTCTGTACTATTTTCCCTCATTTCATGAAGGGTCAACCATACCCATGGGGCCTGACATTGAATCTGTGAGGGAGCTGTTGAAGGGTGGGGATTTGTCTGCGCTGATAATAATCCATCCCAATTATCACGGGGTGGGGGCAGATTTAGATTTGATTAGGGAGTCTCACAAGTGGGGTATTCCTGTTATTGTGGACGAGGCCCACGGCTCGCATTTCTCTTTTGATGGACGTCTTCCCCTTTCATCTCTAGAAGTGGGGGCAGATGTGGTAATTCATGGGACCCATAAGACCCTTGGCTCACTGACCCAGACGGGCCTGCTTCATATGGGGACCAACAGGATAGGGGTAGGGGAGATCCAAAGATCCCTATCTATGCAGCAAACTACCAGCCCTTCATATATATTGATGGCCTCCTTGGATGCCATGCGCTGTGATTTGGAAACCATGGGTTCGCGGCTTATAGGGAAGGCTGTTGATTTAGCCATAGATTTACGCAAGGAAATAGGGGAAATTGATGGTTTTAGCTGTATTGACTTTACCCATAATTACGATATGACGAAGATATTGATCACATCCGACCATTTAAGCGGCTATCAATTGAGTTCAATCCTGCGGAGGGAATACGGCATTTACCCCGAGCTGGAAGAGGATGGATTTGTTCTTCTCATGATTACCCTGGGGGATACTGAAAAATCCGCGGACGCCTTAATCCACGCCTTAAGGGCCATCAGCAGGAAGGGGCACGGAGCAGCCGATGCCGGGAAACCCAGGATTACTACAGAACCAAGTGTTTTTAAGGAGCTTCCCCGGATGGAGCTAAGGCCCCGGGAAGTACTAAATTATCCTATGAGGGAAATACCTTTAAGTGAAAGCCGAGGGAAACTCAGCGGCTCCATGATAGTTCCCTATCCTCCGGGAATACCACTCATTTATCCCGGGGAAGTAATTTCCAGTAATTTTATTGAATATATTGACCTATTGAACGGAACAGGTCATCATATACAGGGGTTAAAGGAAGAGGATCAGCCGATGATTACTGTATTGGAGTGTTAGTTTTGGAGAAAAAAAGGGGGAAATTCATTACCCTTGAAGGTCCAGAGGGTTCGGGTAAGAGTACCCAGGGGGAGATCCTTTTTCACTGGTTACAGGGAAAGGGATTTGATACTGTTCTGACCCGGGAGCCCGGGGGGACCTGCCTGGGGAATTATATCCGCGATATATTGTTAAACCAGGATCTTGCAATGGATTCTAGGGCGGAAATAATGCTTTACGGGGCGGATCGGGCGCAGCATGTAGAGGAGATTATCAGGCCGGCCCTAAAAACAGGTAAAATTGTTATCTGTGATAGATTTACTGATTCCAGTATTTCCTATCAAGGCTATGCAAGGGGCCTGGACATTCAGTTGATTCGCGAGATAAACAGCATTGCTGCTGGGGGGTTGACACCGGATCTCACCATACTCTATGATCTTCCCGTGAAGGTGGGGCTCGAACGGAAAAGCAGTTTCGATAGGATGGAGAAAGAGGGATTGGCCTTTCATGAAGATGTGAGAAAAGGCTACCTAGATATTGCCAGAAGGGATACTTCGGGCAGGATAAGAGTCATTGATGCGTTGGAGCCCATAGAAGAAGTTTCTCAGATGACTATTCATCTTGTGGACAAGCTCTTGGGGGGATATTAGAAAAATATGTTTAAGATAAATGCCCAGGATCGGGCGGTGGATTTTTTAAAGAAAACCATAGAAGAGAAAAGCCTATCCCATTTTTATTTGTTTTACGGCCCTCCCGGTGTGGGCAAGATGACGGCGGCGTTGGCATTTGCCGCTGGCTTGCTCTGTGAGGCCCCGGAGAATTACGAGGCCTGTGGTAAATGTGCCAACTGTAGGAGGGTTTTACATGCCAATTGTCCCAATATCATTACTATTAAGCCCGATGGTAAAGTGATTAAAATAGATCAAATCAGGGAACTCCAGAGTTATCTCAAATTTAAGATGGAACAAGGGGAGTCCCGTTTTTTTATAATCGATGATGCCCATAAAATGACTCGGGAGGCCGCCAACAGTCTCTTGAAGGTTCTTGAGGAACCCCCCGGGGGCACCTTCTTTATTCTAATTTCCGACAATATAGATTTGATGCCGGCCACGGTTGTATCCAGGGGACAGCTCATAAAGTTCAACCCGGTTCCAAGATCTGTTATTGATGAAATTCTTCGGGAAAAAGGCTGTTCAAAGGAAAAAGCCGCTGCTGTCTCATTAGTAAGCCGCGGCAGTGTTGGGAACGCCCTGACACTTATGGAGGATGAAGAGGTTGTAGCTCAAAGGGAAAATATCATTGCATTTTTGGCGCACCTCCCCACCAGAAGGGCAAAGATTCTGGAATTTGCCGCGGAGCTTGACGCCAATTATGATGTTCCCTTAGGTTTGGATATTGTTTTTTCCTGCTATAGGGATCTCCTGGTATGGCAAGCCACGGGGAAGGATAAAATGATTATCAATCAAGATTTTATAGATGGGATCAGGAAAAGGGTGTTCTGCCCTGGGACATTGCTTAAAAAACTTGATGATATTATCTATGCACAAAGGGCAATTTCTAATAATGCAAACAGATTATTGACATTGGAAACACTGCTGTTGAATCTAAATGATCAATCCTCTTGAGGAGGGTTTATATGGTTAAGGTTGTAGGTGTTAGATTTAAGGAAGCCGGTAAGATATATTACTTTGATTACGGGGATTTAGAGTTGTCCCTTGACGATGAGGTCATAGTGGAAACAGTGAGGGGGCTGGAATTTGGTGTAATTGTGGTGGGCCCCAAGGAAGTACCGGAAAAAGATCTGGTTGACACCTTAAAAAAGGTCCTCCGCAAGGTGACACCGGAAGACAGGGAACAGATCCGGGTAAATAAGGAAAATGAAAAAAAGGCCTTCCAAATATGCCTTCAAAAAATTCAGGAACATGGCCTGCCCATGAAACTGGTGGATGTAGAATATACCTTTGATGTTAGCAAGATTGTCTTTTATTTTACGGCAGCGGGAAGGGTAGATTTCCGAGGGCTGGTAAAAGATTTAGCTGCCATTTTTCGTACCCGTATAGAACTTAGGCAAATTGGGGTGCGAGATGAAGCGAAAATGCTTGGAGGGGTAGGGTGCTGCGGCCGGGTACTCTGCTGTGCAACTTTTTTGGGTGATTTTGAGCCGGTATCCATCCGTATGGCCAAGGGTCAAAATTTATCTTTAAATCCTTCCAAAATTTCCGGTCTCTGCGGAAGACTCATGTGCTGCTTAAAATTTGAAAATGAGGCCTATGAATGCGCTAGATCCAAATTTCCTCCCATTGGAACGCCGGTAAAAACCCCTGAAGGGGATGGAACTGTGACATCCATTGACATCTTAGCTGAAAAGATGCAGGTTGCCGTTAATAATGGACAAAGGCATACCTTTTCATTGGGAGATGTCCAAAAAAAGGAGCCCAGGGATGAAGCTAACAGAGATACTGATTAAGTTTGAGGAAAAGGTGCAGGATCTATTGGAGGAAATTCGTGATCTCAAAATGTATGTCTATGCACTGGAGGAAGAAAATCATCAACTGCGGGCAAAGTTTTTTCATGGGGATAATGATCAGGAAGGTTACAGCAATTTACTGAATATATACGAGGAGGGCTATCATATTTGCCCCGTTCATTTTGGTGATCCAAGGGATGGGCAGGATTGCCTGTTTTGCCTGAGTTTTTTAAAAAAAAGGAGCCGCCCGGAAAGGGGTGCCACCTAGCATGGGACTCCTTTTAAATGGTGAGACCTTGGAGGATTTACAGCGGAATGATTTGCAAATTATACAGCGTAGGGATGTGTATCGCTTTACCACCGATGCTGTCCTGTTAGCCCATTTTGCACACCTTGCACCGGGTACCAATGTCATTGATCTGGGCAGCGGAAATGGAATCCTGCCCCTACTCCTCACTGCCCTATTCCCCGGTGCGAAATTTGTAGGTGTGGAAATACAGCAGGTTTTGGCAGATATGGCCAGACGCAGTGTGCGGCTTAATGAACTGGAGGACAGCATCAAAATAATAGAAGGTGATTTGACCAGGATATCTGATTATATAAAGCCCAACACCTTCGATACGGTTATCACCAACCCGCCCTATTTCCCTGAATCCTCAGGCTTAATAAGTGCCAACCCAAGCATTGCAGCGGCCAAACAAGAGCTTATGTGCAGCTTAGAAGATATAATGATTGCCAGCAATACAGCCCTGAAGGGTAGGGGAAGCCTATTCATGGTTCATCGCCCCGAGAGACTGATGGATATCTGCCATTTTTCCCGAAAATATGATTTGGAGCCCAAAAAAATGCGTTTTGTATTTCCTAAAATAGGGCAGGGGGCCAGGGTTGTCCTGATGGAATTTGTCAAAAACAGCTCACCAGGGCTTGTGGTTTTGCCCCCCTTGATTCTCTTTGGCGACGATGGTAAATACACCCAAGAGGCAAGGGAAATATATTATCCGGAGGGAGATCAATGTGAAGGGTAAACTCTTCATCTGTCCTACGCCCATCGGTAATCTTGAGGATATAACCCTTCGGGTTTTGAGGGTTTTGGAGGAAGTGGATATAATTGCGGCGGAGGATACCCGCGTAACAAGAAAAATACTCAATCATTATCATATCAGGAACTCTCTAACCAGCTACCATGGGCATAATGAATGGCAAAAGAGCCAGGAGCTGCTAAGGATACTGAAGGATGGCGGGGATGTTGCCTTAGTTAGCGATGCCGGCACCCCTGGGATATCCGATCCCGGTGAGAAAATTATACAGGCGGCGGTGGAGGAGGGTATAGAAATTGTCTATATGCCCGGTGCCTCCGCTTTTATTGGGGGTTTAGTGGTCTCCGGTTTGCCCACGGACAGATTTTGTTTTGAAGGTTTTTTGCCCAGGAAAAAGAACCAGAGGAAAGCAGCTCTGGAGTCCCTCAAAAATGACACAAGGACTTTGATTTTTTATGAGGCACCCCATAGGGTTCTTGAAACTTTGAGGGATATGATAGAGATCTTTGGCTGCCGGAAGGCGGCATTGGTGAGGGAGCTGACCAAAAAATTTGAAGAGGTTATTCGAGGAAGCCTTGAAGAGGTGCATGAGTGCATAAAGGTCAGGGATACCATAAAGGGGGAGCTGATCCTAATCATACATGGGGCAGATACTGCCGACGATATGGAAATGGATCCCCCCCAATGGAAATATTGGGGCGTTTCCCGCCATGTGGCGGAATTGACGGAAGTTGGCTATGGGACAGGGCAGGCCGTCAAAGAGGTGGCCGGGTTGAGGGGTCTCCCTAGAAGGGATGTCTATAAGTATATTCTTGAATCCAAGGACCAGATTTAAGATATGCGGCTGTATTGCAGCTATATAATATGACAGGGCAACCCATATTCCAGGGTTGCCCTTTTATCCTCAGCAGGCCTCTGTGCCCATTGACAGTGCACATTCCCGGCAGACTATCTTGCCTTTGAAATGCTGAACATCTTCCGCATTACCGCAGAAAACGCAGGCCGGCTCATATTTTTTAAGAATGATGGATTCCTTATCAACGTAAATCTCCAAGGCATCCTTTTCCTCAATTCCCAAGGTTCGTCGTAGTTCTATGGGAATTACCACCCTCCCTAGTTCGTCCACTTTTCTAACGATTCCCGTTGATTTGATCATACTTTTCTCTCCCCCTTCTACAATCTTCGACAATTACAACTAAATGGTACCAGGGTTACCATTAAAAGTCAACATGTTTTTTATGGGGATTCATTTATAAATTATTCCATAAAAGAAAACCGGGTTAACTTGACATTGCACAAATGGCTTGTATATAATCGAAACCGAAGCAAATAATGATAGGAAAAGCTGTGATGGGGATGAGTAAACTCATTATACTGCCGATAGCGAGCGGGGAAGGGTGGGAGCCCGTGCAGTTACAGGGTTGAATATGGCTCCGGAGCTGACCAGTCGAAGCCTCTTAAAGTGGGGTGAGTAGGCTGTGTTCGTGGGCACGTTATAGCTCCAAGTGTTCCTGCACTTGCCGAGGCTGCTTTCCGTGAGGAAACAGCAATGAGGGTGGTACCGTGGAGATTTGCCTCTCGCCCCTTTGGGTGGAGAGGTTTTTCTATTTGAAAATAAAAGGAGGATGAATGACCATGGGTATTGAACAGCAGAAAAACTTTTATATTACAACCCCAATTTATTACCCCAGTGACAATTTGCACATAGGGCATGCATATACCACTGTGGCCGCTGACAGTATGGCCAGGTATAAAAGGATGAAGGGGTATGATGTTCATTTTCTAACAGGATCAGATGATCATGGTCAAAAAATAGAGAGGAGTGCCAAGGCAGCGGGCAAAACCCCCAAGGAGTATGTGGATGAAATAGTGGATGGGTTCAAGCATCTATGGAAGGAACTAAAAATATCCAATGATGATTTTATCAGGACAATTGAGGGCAGGCATGTGAAGGTTGTTCAGGACATCTTCACCAGAATTTATGACCGAGGTGATATTTACAAGGCGGAGTATGAAGGTTGGTACTGTACCCCCTGTGAAACCTTTTGGACTAAGAGGCAGGCCGAAGAGGAACTGTGTCCCGACTGCCAGCGCCCCGTGGAATTAATCAAGGAAGAGTCCTACTTCTTTAAGATGAGCAATTACCAGGATCGCCTATTGGAGCATATCAAGAACAACCCGGATTTTATCCAACCGGAATCCCGCAGGAATGAAATGGTCAGCTTCATCAAGAATGGGTTGGAGGATCTATGTGTGTCCAGAACAACATTTAGTTGGGGCATCCCTGTGCCTTTTGATGAGGGACATGTGGTCTATGTCTGGGTGGATGCACTGACAAATTATATTTCTGCACTGGGTTATGGATCAGAGGATGACGAGAAATTTAAAAAATACTGGCCGGCGGATATGCATCTGGTGGGTAAGGATATCGTTCGTTTTCACACAATTATCTGGCCTACTCTTCTTATGGCAGCGGGCATTGAACTTCCCAAACAAATTTTCGGTCATGGTTGGATACTCCTGGAGGAAGGCAAGATGTCCAAATCCAAGGGAAATGTTGTGGACCCCTTGGTACTGATAGATAAATATGGCGTCGACGCTGTGCGTTATTTTCTAATTCGAGAGATGTCCATCGGTGCCGATGGGCATTATTCCGAGGATTCCCTGGTGGAAAGAATTAATATCGATCTAGCCAATGATTTTGGTAATTTAGTATCAAGAAGTACGGCCATGATCAACAAATTTGCCCAGGGGAAGGTTCCCAAACCAGGTGGGGAACATACCGTTGACAGGGAATTGAAATCTTTTGCCGTGGAAACGGTGGCCTCGGTGGAAGAATTCATGGATGATTTTGAGCTGAGCAATGCACTGCAGGCTGTATGGAAATTGGTAAACCTTACGAATAAATATATTGAGGATACTGCTCCCTGGGGCCTAGCCAAAGATCCAGAACAAAAGGATAGGCTGGGGACGGTGCTTTACTACATGGTGGAAGCCTTAAGGGTTTGCACTGTCCTGTGTGGCCCCTTCATGCCGGATCTGCCCGCTAAGGTATGGGCACAGCTGGGTATGGAGGATATGAAGGAGGCCCATACATGGGAAAGCCTACAGAATTGGGGTGGGCTTCCTGTAGGTGCTAAAATAAACAGGGGTGACCCTATTTTCCCCAGGATAGACATTGATGAAATTTCTGAAAAGGAGGATGGAAAAGTGGAAACAGCAGAAAAGCTTAAGCTAAAGGATGAAATTACAATTGAAGATTTTATGAAGCTGGACCTCAGGGTGGCGGAAATTGTAAAAGCCGAAAAGATTGAGAAGACAGACAAGCTCTTGGAACTGGAAGTAGATCTGGGTGTAGAGAAGAGAACTTTGGTTGCAGGTATTGCGGAACATTATACTCCCCAGGAGTTGTTGGGGAAGAAGATAGTTATAGTAGCGAACCTAAAACCTGCAAAACTAAGAGGAGTTACCTCAAAGGGAATGCTCCTGGCCGCCAGTGAAGGGGAAAATCTTGGGCTCATAACATTGGATCGTGATATTCCCCTGGGGGCGGGGGTAAGGTAGGATGGAACTCTTTGATACCCATGCCCATTTAGATTTTAAGGATTATGACGATTTGCCCGAGGTTTTGGAGGCCAGCTCCGAAAACAATGTTTCACAAATATTGAATGTAGGTATAGATATTGATTCCTCCAGGGCTTCCTTGCAGCTGGCAAGGGATTATGAGGAAATCTATGCTGCTGCCGGTATCCACCCCAATAATGGGGATCGGCTTGATGATCAGGGCATAGAAGTTTTAAGGATGCTTGCCGCGGACAAAAAGCTTGTTGCCATCGGGGAGATTGGTCTTGACTATTATCGGGATCGTGTATCCAAGAGAATACAGCAGGAAGCCTTTTGTAAGCAGATTGCTTTGGCGAAGGAATTGGGACTCCCCATGGTCATTCATGATCGGGAAGCCCACAGGGATATTGTAAATATTCTAAGGAAAGAACAGGCCTATGATGTGGGAGGGGTGTTTCATTGTTTCTCCGGGGATTGGAATATGGCCAAATGGGGCTTAGATAATAATTTCCTGATAGCGATCGGTGGGGTAGTGACTTTCAAGAATGCCCATGATCTTCGGGATGTTGCTTCTCGCTTACCTAGGGATGGGATGCTTTTAGAAACGGACTGCCCCTTCCTAGCCCCGGAGCCAAAGCGGGGTAAAAGGAATGAACCAGCCTATTTAAGGTATACGGCGGGTTATATTTCCGCCCTACGAAAAACATCATTGGAGGAAATAGCCTATTTTACAACATTGAACGGCAGAAAATTATTCAGTATCTAGATAGATGCAGAGTTACCTAAAAAAGCAAAAGGGGCATGTTTCGGTAAACCGAAACATGCCCCTTTTTTTCGTTTTGGTTATTCAGATGCTACAACATTTGCGGCCTGTGGGCCCTTTGGTCCTTCTACAATTTCAAATTCAACTCTTTGTCCTTCTTCCAAGGTTTTGAATCCTGTACCCTGAATTGCGGAAAAATGAACAAATACGTCGTCACCGTCTTCCCTCTCAATGAATCCAAAACCTTTCTCAGAGTTGAACCATTTTACAGTGCCTTCCATTATCTTGTTTGTCCTCCTTTAAAATTAACCTTTGCCCTTCAAGTTAAGAAACAAGCAGGCAATGTTACATATTTTTGAAACCGCCTAATTATAGCATGTAGATGTAATAAAAGCAATATACATTTTTTTTAGTTATACACAAGCGGTTTCTACATACACATATTATACATAAAACACCCCGGAATTTTAAGGGAAAACCCAAAATATATGAAAATATTATTCTTCATTTTAATATCTAGGGGATTTGGCATCTGGGTATTTGTTTTTAAGGGTGGGGAGTATGGACAATTCCGTTGATGATGGGAAATCACAGATTGGGAAGGCAGTGCATCTGTTTTTTGTCGGTTTATTTTTGGCAGGATTGCTGGTGGTTTTCGGGTATACGGCCCTATCTCAAGGGGTGCATTTATCCGTGGATGGGGAAGAAAAATACATTAAAACCTACGCAAGGACAGTGGGGGAATTTTTGGATCAAGAGGGGATTGCGGTTGCCCAGGATGATACTGTGAACCCTTCCATGGATACCCGCCTGTATAATGGCTGTGCTGTCACGGTGGATAGGGCTAAACCCCTTATCTTACATGATTACGGAAAGAAAAAAACTATTATGATTGCATTGCCTTCCGTTGTGGGGGTTTTAGCGAAGGAAGAGATTGCTCTGAGGGAAGGGGATGGGATAGATACCAATTTATATGGGTTGAGTGAAGGAGAGGTCCCTTATATGAAAATAGTCCGTGAATATACGGAGTTGATTATCGAACAGGAGGAGATACCTTTTTCCACTGATTTAGTGGTGGATCCTGATTTACCCTCCGGGGAGAGGGTGGTATCCCAGGAGGGGCAGCCGGGGATAAAAGAAAATAAAATTAAGATTTATTATAAAAACGACAAAGAAATCGCCCGGGAACTTCTCTGCTCAGAAATTATTAAACCCCCTTTGAACAAGACAGTTGTCCACGGAAGTACCGGGGGGGATCCATCAAGAGGGGATATGGTGCATGGGGTGGGGGAAGAAATAATCATGGAGGCCACAGCATATACCCACACGGGAAATCCTACAGCCACGGGGGCCATGCCTAAGGTGGGAACAGTGGCGGTTGACCCCAATGTTATTCCCCTGGGAACCAAATTATATATTGAGGGTTATGGAAGGGGAACGGCGGGGGATGTGGGCGGGCATATCAAGGGGGACAAGGTGGACCTGTTTTTTGAAACCAAAGAAAAAGCGATAAAATGGGGGAGAAGGAAGATTAAAGTAACAATTTTGGCAGAATAAAAAAAGGGGTTTCCCTCTCTTTGACGAATAGCCATGATTGGATATGGTTAGTAAAAATGGAGGGGAAGGAACCAAATGCCAAGTTGGATGAATTATAGGCCGGTGCTGGTTGTGGCGATTATCATTTGTTTTGCCCTTGCCGGCTTCAAGGCCGCGGAGAAAAATGTAATTATTGAGGATGATGGCAAGGCCGTTGAAACGGTTTCCACCCACGCCTCTAAGGTTGGGGATCTTTTGAAACAAGAAGGGATAGAGCTGGGCCCCCAGGATATTGTTGAACCAGCACTGGATGAAAACATCAAGGATGGCTCGGAAGTATCAATTATGCGGGCATTTGATGTTCAGGTCATCGTAGAGGGCGAGAAAAGGGAAATTACCACTTGCAAAAACAGGGTTGAAGATATATTAGCTGGCGCTGGCATTCCCTTAGGGGAGAACCATGTTGTTAGACCCAGTCTGAAGAAGGAAATAAACGAACCCGGGGTAATCAGGGTGAGCCGCGTAGATAAAGAACATGTAACCATTGATGAGAAAATACCCCATGAAGTGATCAACGAAAATGATGCAAATTTAGCTAGGGGCAGCACCAGGGTAAAACAAAAGGGTGCCGATGGGCTCAAAAGAAAAATTGTAGAGGTTACATTTGTTGACGGTGAAGAGACAGAAAGAAAATTGGTTGAAACAAAAATTGTGAGGCAGCCCAGGTCAAAGATTGTCGCCAAGGGTACCAAGACGGTAAATTTGGCCTCCAGGGGCGGTACAAACCTTAGGTACAGGAAGGCGATGACGGCAAAAGTGACGGCTTACACTGCAACGGGGAGAAGAACAGCCACAGGTACAAAACCGAGGGTTGGAACCATTGCCGTAGACCCCAGGGTGATACCTTTGGGGACAAGGTTGTATGTGGATGGCTATGGATATGGTGTTGCCCAGGATACCGGGGGCAGCATAGTGGGGAACAAAATTGATGTGTTCATGGAATCCCAGGCTGCTGCAAGGAACTGGGGTGTTAGGACCAAGAAGGTATTTGTTTTAGAGTAGAGTGGGGCCGCCCCACTCTATTTTTATTTCACATTTCCTTTGTTTACCGTTAGATCCTTACCCCCCAAGGTTTGTATGGTAAAAATATTTGTTATATAATTAAGACAATCCAATGAATCGATGAAAAGGGCTGGCTGGATGAACGATCTCAAAATTGCTACTCCCAGCAAAACAAGGGAGATTATAAGAGAATATAATATTAGATTAAATAAGAGACTGGGGCAAAATTTTTTAGTTGACCCTGAGGTGGCCCGAAGGATTTCCCTGGCGGCCTGTGAGGAGGGTGATGAAATTATTGAAATTGGCCCCGGTATCGGCTCCCTTACAGAACAACTTCTATCTAGGGTCCGAAGGGTTGTTGCCGTAGAAATTGATTCTAGGCTCATAGAAGTACTAAAGGAAATTTTCAAAGGATGCGGCAGCCTCACGGTTATTGAGGGAAATGTGCTGCATCAGGATTTGGATACTCTACACGAAAAGTACACCGGAAAATCCTTAGAGAACAGCAGATATAATGTGGTGGGAAATCTTCCGTATTATATCACCACCCCCATCTTGTTCCACCTATTTGAAAGCACGGAATATATGGATAGTGCTACCCTCATGATGCAAAAGGAAGTAGGCGATAGGATTACCGCCTCCCATGGTAGTAAAGAATACGGTTCCCTTACCATTGCCTGCCAATATTACTCCCAACCTGAGATAATTACCCGGGTGTCACGCAGAAATTTTTATCCCCAACCGGAAGTGGAATCAATGGTTCTAAAATTCAATATACGTAAAAAGCCCCCGGTAGATGGGGATAAGAGTATGCTTTTCTCTGTGGTCCGGGCCGCCTTTAATCAGAGGAGGAAGACCATCCTCAACGCTTTGAACAACTATTTTACCGATATAACCAAAAACGAGCTGGCCTTGATACTTGGTGAGGCCGGGATTGACACATCATGCAGAGGTGAGGATCTCTCGCTGGAGGAATTTGCTGCTGTAAGCAATCTTATCTACGAAGGAAAAGGGGCTCATGGGGATTCCATGAAGAGTTGAAAAGGGTGTGCAAAATGAAATTTATTAGCCCAACAAAGGGTATAATGTGCTTGGATGAAATGCTAGCCGATATTACCAATTTTATAGAGGCCGAGCCCCATGCCAACTACAGTGTTATCATCGGTACTGACTCCCATGTAAAGGATGAAACCTGTTTTGTAACGGCTGTGGTCATTCACAAGGTGGGCAAGGGCGGGCGGTACTATTATAGAAGAATGTGGCAGAGGAAAATCACAAGCCTGAGGCAGAAAATATTTTTTGAAACAGCCCTCAGTCTTGATTGCGCCAGCAAGGTGGCAAGCAAATTAGCTGAGAACGGGCACTCGGAATTAGATGTAGAAATTCACCTGGACATCGGACCCAAGGGTGAAACAAAGGGTCTTATAAAGGAGATTGTGGGGATGGTGGTGGGAAGCGGGTTTGACGCTAAAATCAAGCCGGATTCCTGCGGTGCATCAAAGGTGGCTGACAAACACACCAAGTGAGTATAGGGGTCCTTGGTTCTGGGGATGATAGTAGTAAGAATTCCCTAAAATGGAGGAAACCCCGTGGGTGTTATTAGAAATAATACAAGTTCTCTTAAGGATGAACAGCTAAATCGTGTGGAAATGTACTGTTTGCTTCAAAGGGTGGCAGAAAAGATACGAAAAGAAGATACTAAGAAATAACTAATAATAAATGGAGGGCCCTGAAAGGCCCTGCTGTAAAACACTTACCCCAACCTGGATTTCAGATTGGGGTAAGTTTTATTACTGCTGTTTAATTATTTAGCAAATACATGACTACCGATTTTGGTGATGATAGTGCGCGTCCATACCCAGGAGCTTGTGGCGGTTACGGGGTTCCAGTAATAAAGGGCGCCACCGGTGGGGTCCCAGCCGTTCAGGGCAGCGTGCACCGCATCCCTGGCTGAGGCTGTCAAGGGAGCATTTATTTGTCCGTCGTGAAGCGCTGTGAAAGCCCATGGTTGGTAAATCACACCGGGCACGGTATTGGGGAAAAGTTTGCTTTTCACCCTATTCAGAACCACGGCGGCCACCGCAACTTGTCCAATATATGGTTCCCCTCTTGCTTCACCATTAACTACCTTGGTGAGGAGTTCTATATCCCGCCAGGATAGGGAACCTCTAGAGGGAATACTGGTATTACTGACATTTGTGTTGGTGCTGCTCCCTCCCCCTCTATTGGGGATATTTAGGGCTTGTCCGGGGTAAATCAAACCATCAGACAGTCCATTTGCCCACATTATTTCATTATGGTCAATACCAAATCTTTGACCAATAAGGAATAGGGTGTCCCCTGCCTTGACTATGTATGATGAGCTGGATGAACTGGATGAAGATGAACCTGTTGGTATGACCAGGTTCTCCCCGGGATAAATCATGGTGTTCCATCCCATATTGTTTTCTTTTTGAATTTGCTCCGAACTGACCCCGAACCTTTGCCCGATGAGAAATAAGGTATCCCCCGGCTGGACGCAGTAGTTTTCAGCGGCCCAAGAATATATGGGCAGCATCAGGTTGACGATAATGGCCAATATCAATACGGCCATAAATCTTCGCATATAAAGGCCTCCTCCCTTTACCTGATATGGGGATTATATAATAGGGGCTTGTCTGCTTCATTAGTAGAAGCTGCCCAGTTCTGGTGATTACTGCCATAGGGGGAGGCCCTCCAGCAGGATCATGGCATCCTCAAGCAAATCAAAACGCCGCTCCCTGTTATACCCGATGTACTCTGCTTTTCCCCAGGTACGCTTCCTGGGGCAGCCCCTTAAGTGATGAATCGCCTCGACACAATCGCCAATGATAGTTTCAATAATAGCCTTTATATGTTCTTGGGATTTGGTATCTGTATCCAATACAATATTAGGAAGCGCGGCATGCACCTGGATATTCATGTTTGCTTTTTTTGCCAAAGTCAGCTCTAGGGGTGGTATTGCGAAAGAATCAAAGCCTATTTCTTTCAACAGCCTTCGGGATACGGCATGGGGACCCTGGGAGGGCGAGGCCACACCCAGGGCACGGAACAGGCCCAGTTCATGATTTAACAACTTCCTGAAATCCAGCATTTCCTCCACTACCCCGACTCTATGGGTAATATAGGGATAACAATTTACCATGGCAAGGTCCGTACCCCCTTTGATTCCAAGGATAAGGTTTTGGACAGCCGCCCCGATATTCCCCACCATATCTCCGTCAATAAAAACCACTATTTCAGCACCCCACAAATAGGCATACTTTGCCCCCAAGGCTCTGGGGACATCAACCCCCAGGGCCTCCCGGAATTCTATAATATGGGTCCCGGTGCTGCTGTAATGAAGGGCTTCTTCCAGGGTGTGGTCCTCTGATCCGTTGACGACAACCACAATTAAATCAGGCCCCAACAATGATGTATTACGAAGGACGATGCCAATATTTTTGGCTTCATTTTTTGCAGGAATTACCACAGCCGTGGGCATGCTGCACCCCCTAAATCCATCAATACCATAAAATATGCGGGACATCCATCTAAGGTTACTTTTACATGCAGTTAACAGATAAATAACACAATGATTCCATCGGGATCATATTATAAAAATATAAAAACCTATGGAATCTAGGGTGGGGAGAGCCATGGTAAAAATTAAAACGGGGGATATAGTGGGAAGGAAGAGCTATGGAAGCGATATATTTTTCTGTGTCAAGGAAATCTATGAGAAGGACAATGGGGAGTTCGCTTTTTTAAAGGGGTTGGATGTTAGATTATTGGCGGATTCCCCCCTTCATGATTTGGAGAAAAAAGACCCCACGGAAATCTTAGATTATAAGCATGAAACAATTAAAAAGACCAGTGCCTCCTTAAGAAATATATTGGTGAACAGCAGAATGAGAAGAGAGGGTTTAGACCTTTACAGAGGTGATAAGAGGAATCCAGCTTTTTTCGCGGTCCCCGGAAGGGTGCTTCACCTGGACGGGGATGAAAAATATTTGGAAAAGTGTATGCGCACATATATGCAGTTGGAGGTGCAGGCCAGGGGATTTTTTGTACCTGAAGAGGAGCAGCCGGACAAAATAGAGGAAATACTCTCAATGCACTCCGCAGATATTTTAGTACTCACGGGTCATGATGGGATATATAAGGGCATTTCCGATTTTTCAGATATAAATCAATACCACAGCACCAAATACTTTGTGGAAGCGGTGATCAAAGCGCGGAAAATAACTCCTTGCAAGGACAGCCTAGTGATATTCGCTGGGGCCTGCCAGTCCCACTATGAAGCTTTGTTGGATGCCGGCGCCAATTTTGCCAGCTCACCTCAAAGGGTGTTGATACATGCCTATGATCCGGTATTTGTAGTGGAAAAAATAGCCCACACACCCTTTAATGAGACCTTATCACTAACAGATGTTGTGGGGGATACCATCACCGGCGATGATGGCATAGGAGGGCTGGAAACCCGGGGGCAATTTCGTTGGGGTTACCCAAAATCACCTTACTAAGAATAAAATAATGGGCCAATGGCTTGACAAAATACCAAAAATAAGATAGCATATGTAAAGATAGGGAAAGAAGGTGATCTTTTGTCCCAAAAAAACGTCCTAGCTGAAATCAAGAGAGACTTGGATTGCCATGTGGGTAAGAAAATCAAATTGAAGGCCAATCGCGGCCGTAGACGGATAGTTGAGCAAGTGGGTATTCTTGAGAAAACATACCCAAATATATTTGTTGTAAAGCTGGACGAAAAAAGGAGCACGGTAAGACGTGTTTCCTTCAGCTACTCAGACGTTTTGACTGAAACAGTTAAGCTGACCATTGATGGTGAGGAAAAGAAAAATGGGTGAAAAAATATTACATGGATCTTGAGACTGCCGGAATTAGATTCCGGCAGTCTTTGTTTTGCTGCCCAAAACACCATTCCCCACGGCAGTAATACCCATATATAATTTGATTACCATCCCGCTGCGCTCTGAATAGTATATATATTAACCGGCGGGGTTGGATACAAAAAATAGTCACACATTTCCCCCCCGGGGAATAAATTTACTTATAGAAGGGGGGCGTGATTTAAATATGAGCGGTTATATAGATTTGGAAAAAAGACTCTTAAAAGTTGAGCATGTTGTGGGTGAAAACGTAAGGCAGGCAGAAGTAATCAATGATATAGAATTCCCAATTAAGGTTAAAAAAATCTGGGAAGTTGATGCCGAAGTACGGGATGTTAATACAGAGATTCTGCCAGATAAAGTTATTGTTACTGGAACAATTCATAAACAGGTCTTTTTTGTAGCCGGAGAAACAAAGAACGTAGATGGTGTTTATTATAAAGAAGGGGAAGTATTTGAAAAGACCGTAGAGGAGAAATTTACTGAATTTGTTGATGTTCCTGGAGCGATGAAAGGCTTTGATGCCCATGTGGAGGTCAGAGTAGAGTATGTGACCCATGAGGAAAAATATAAGGATGAAAAGAAAAAGGATTATTACGGCAAAGATGGCTATGGTGATTATCATGGGGGCAAGGAAGGCTATGGTGATTATCATGGCGGCTATGACCATGGGAAGAAAAAGGGCCATATTTGGCGTCAGATTGTAGTCCTGGAGATATTTGTCAAGGTTGTACAGGTGATCCAAATTGAGGTTGTGGTAGATGTTGTGGGCCCCGGTTTGGAGCCTGTGAAAGAACTGCTGAAAGTAGAGAGTGTAATTGGTGAGGAAGAACGCCAGACAGAGATTATAAGGGATATTAGTTTCCCCAGGGGCAGGAGGGCCCGGAAGATAAAGGAAGTTATCTCTGAAGTAAGGGATGTAACTACGGAAATAATTCCAGACAAGATAATTGTTGAGGGTGTTCTACACAAGCAGATTCTTTTCGTGGAGGTAAAGACCAATCAGGTATTTGAGACCAGCGTAAATGAACCTTTCACAGTGTCCGTGGATATCCCTGGTGCCAGGAAGGATAATACCGTCCAAGTGGATGTCCAAGTAGAGTACGTAGACATAGACCTAAAAAATGGTAATGAAAGGGAAGGCTATAGTGAGGCCAGGCAAACAGCCATAATCGCAGTTTTTGTAAAGGTTACTGAAGAGCTGCAGCTGGAAGTTGTGGTGGATGTCCTGGGTGAATATATAGAAGTTATCACTGAGCTGCTCAAGGTTCAGGGTGTAGTAGGTGAGAACCAAAGACAGGTCAATATAAAGGGCGATGTTTTTATTGATCGGCCGGTGAAAAAAATCGTAGAGACCATCACAGATGTCAAGATTAACCGCAGAGAGACCAAAATTATTAAAGACAAAGTAATTGTTGATGGGGTTCTTAAAAAGCAGATCTTTTATGTTGATCTCTGCACCGAGGCAGTATTCGAGAAAAGTGTAGAGGAAAACTTCACATCCTTCGTGGATGTCCCCGGAGCGAAGCAGGGCCAGAATCTTCGGGTCAGGGCGGAAGTGGAATATGTTGACCATGTTATTCCTGATTATCCAAAGTGGATCTGTGGAGCCTACAAGGATGGTCAGTTCAACGCCAATGACTTTCCTATCAAGCAAACCGCCGTACTGGCCATTTTTGCCAAAGTCACGGAATCGCTTCAGCTGGATGTGGTGGTGGATGTGATCAGGGAAAGGCCATCGGAGCCGGAGCCTCCAGAGGAACCAGAATGTGAGATGAAGATTTATATCGTACAAAAGGGTGACACATTATTCAAGATAGCGAAGCGTTTTGGTACCACAGTAGAGGGGATCATTGAGGTCAACCCGGGGATAGACCCCCATAATCTTCAAGTGGGGCAGCAGATACACATTCCCTGTGTGGTGGATGGCGGCAAAGGATAATATCTAATACATTGACCACGGCGGAAAGCCGTGGTTTTTTTATATAAAATATTACATTATTACCCAAGATAAGCAGGTAAAACCCACGGTGTGGAGAATTGATCCTTTGGCCTAATTTTATTAGGAGGGATTGGCGTGGAAAGGAATGAACTGGTGAAGTTAATCGAAAAGAAAAAAAAAGAACTGAAAAACCTTGTACTCACCAAACAAACCCTCAGAGATATGGAAGTATATCACAAGAGTCTTGAGCTGGATGAGCTGGTGGTACAAATAATGAGTGATAGATAAGATTGATCAGGTGTCTTGGCTGGGTTTGACATTGGAATCCCATAGGGGCATAATATGGTTCACATATGTATTTGCCTGGAGGGAAAATTTGTGGATCCCATAGCCTTTAGTTTAGGGCCCATATCTATTCGATGGTATGGTATCCTGATCAGTTCAGCCGTGGCATTGGGGACATTTCTGGCCGTAAATGAGGGAAAGAGGCGGGGAATTGACCCGGAACATATTCTAAATTTAATTATTCTAGTTGTGCCTTTGGGTTTTCTGGGGGCTCGCTTATATTATGTAATCTTTAAATGGGATTATTTTGGGAAAAATCCTTCCGAGATTTTCGCCGTTTGGCATGGGGGATTGGCTATACACGGTGCCCTGATTTTTGGGACTGCGGCGGCATATTTTTATATTAGAAGAAACAGACTTGATTTTTGGAGACTGACGGATGTACTGGCACCCAGCATTGTTTTGGGGCAGGCTTTAGGGCGCTGGGGAAATTTTTTTAACCAGGAAGCCCATGGCGGCCCGGTGGGTTATGAGTTTATCAGCAGATTCCCTGAGTTTATCCAAAGGGGTATGTTCATTGAAGGACAATTCTATCACCCCACATTCCTGTACGAATCTTTGTGGAATATGGGGGTTTTTGTGGTTCTTCTTTTGTTTAGGCGCAGAGGCATCGCCAAAAAAGGGGATATTTTCTTGGGCTATATAGTCCTTTATTCTCTGGGCAGACTTGTCATTGAATCTTTAAGGATGGATAGTTTAATGTTTGGCCCCTTTCGAGCGGCCCAAATAGTGAGTGTTCTTGCCATGGGACTGGCATCCCTACTTATTGTCAGCCATCATAGGGGATTGGGATCAAAAAACTAAAAATATTTTTGGCTTGCCCGGGCAAATGGCTCCATTTATCTACATGTTTAACCCTAAATTTAACCATACTATCATTAAATATGAGATATATTTGACGGGGGTAAAAGATGATAGAGGACAATGTTGCTTTGGGTGCAGCCGCAGGTTTGGTTGGGACCATACCCGGTTTGATAATCAACTTTATTTTTGTTCAATCGGGCATCTCCAAATTATATGCCTTTCAAATATCAGGGGGAATATTCGTCCCAGACAGGGCGAATACTGGTTTTTTAATGTTTTTGCTGGGCGCTGTTGTATGGCTCGCAACTTCGGCACTCATGGGGGTAATCATCACCTATGCCCTGGATTATACAGGTAGAGATTTTTGGTGGTTGAAGGGGATCATTTTGACTGTTACCCTTTTGTTTATCGGATTGTATGGAATTTTATTCAGTATGGGCGGTGCACATATCGTCCCATTGGATCTGGGCACAAACCTTACACTATTTCTTGATAATCTCGTTTTTGGGCTGGCCACCGCTTATTTAAGCGTTAGGTGGGGTTCAAAAATAAGGGACGGGGCCTGAATTCCTTCAAGGTTTTTACATCTCAGTGTAGAATTAACTACCCATAGGGATATAAAATGGTGGATATAATAAGGGAGGCTGGTATTTTTGAAAAAAGAAACTGTATTTGCACCTGATGCCCCGGCGGCGGTTGGCCCATATTCCCATGGGGTAAAATGGGGAAATCTTCTCTTTGTATCGGGTCAGATCCCCGCTGACCCGGAAACCGGTGAGGTTCCTGAAAACATTGAGGACCAAACCCACATGGCCATAAAAAATGTGGAGGCGGTTTTGAGGGCGGGGGGCAGTTCCTTGGACAAGGTGCTGAAGGCAACGGTGTTCATCACGGATATGGACAATTTTGGGGCAATAAACGAAGTATATGCCCAATATTTCAAAGAAGATCCTCCGGCAAGGCTTTGTGTCCAGGTGTCAAGACTTCCTAAGGATGTGGATGTAGAGATAGAAGCCATCGCCGCGGTATAACTTTATCTGGTATATAAAAAAGCTGCCCCATCGCCAGGGGCAGCTTTTTTATTGCTCTGGGGAAAGTTGTGGATATCGTAATGCACGGGCGGACGGGGGTGCTGCCTCAAAGTAAAGAATGAATAGTGGGGGGATATATTCTTTAACAGTTCCTGCCAACTATGATAAAATCATAACCATATCGAATGGTTTTGGAGAGAGGTAATCATGGAGGATACCAATTTAGCTATAGGGGCCTGTATGGATGCTCTGGCTTTGGGCAAGTGGAAAATTGAGGTTTTAGACCATATTCCCTTGGGTTTAATCATATATAAAGGTGGAAAGGTGTATTACATCAATGGGAAGGGCTCCGAGATACTGGGCCTTCCTTCTACCGAAATTCTAGGTCTTGATGCCAAGGAATTATGCCGAGTCCTAAGTATTGATGAGGACAAAGGTGCCTCTAGCGATGGGCTTTTACGGGGTGCCTTGGTTATTCCCCATCAGGGGGAAAAATCATTGGTCTCTATAAAGACCCATCATTTGGATTGTGGGGTATTGCAAATTCTTTACGAGCTGGATAGAGAAATCAATCTTGAAAATTTAAAACTCAAGGCCGAAGGGATTTTAAATTCCATACCCAGCGGAATAATTATATTTGATATGGAGGGTAGAATCGTTCAATGCAACAGGGCGGCGGAAGTTTTCATGGAGGCAAAGGAAGAGGATCTAATTGGGATGGCCGTTGAGGAAGTGAATTCGCTCTACCAATTCAGCGAGAAAACAAGGCTTCCAACGGTTCTCGGCGGGGGACAAACATCGGAACCTGTGGAAGCCAGTATGATAACTCCTTCAGGCAAAAAGAAATATATGCTTACCCATATGAGAAGTATCAGAAATATCTATGACGAGATTGTCGGTGCATCTTCCATCGTTACAGATATTACAGAGCTGAAAAAACAGCAGGAGGTCATGTTGAAACAGGACCAACTGGCCGCAGTGGGTCAGATGGCGGCGGGAATAGTACATGAGATCAGAAATCCCCTCACCAGTATCAAGGGTTTCAGCCAACTGTTATTAAAGGTTGAGGATAGGGAAGCGATAAGAAAATACTCTAAGATAATAAACGAAGAAGTGGATCAAGCAAACAAGGTAATAACGGAATTTTTAAATTTTGCGAAGCCTAAACCCCCCACTATGAAATGGCTGTCCCTAAATTATCTTTTGGATTCAATGCAGCTGCTTTTGGAAAGTCAGGCTTTCATCATGAACATAAAAACCCAATTCAGCTATGCCGTGGATGAAAGAAAAATACTGGGAGATACCTGTCAAATCCGTCAGATGGTCCAGAATATCTTTCAAAATGCCCTAGACGCCATGGAGGGACAGAAGGATGGGCGGGTTTGGATCTCCACCAAGTATCAAAAGGATATGGATGAGATGCAGTTACTGATAAGGGATTCTGGCGTGGGTATTCATGAGGAGCATAGGGCCATGCTGGGTATTCCCTTTTTTACCACAAAGGATAGGGGTATTGGTTTGGGCCTGAGTATTTGTTATCGTATTATTCAAGATCATGGAGGCAGCATCGAAGTAAAGAGCGAAACAGGAGAAGGGACAACCTTTGTTATCTGTTTTCCGGTTCGGCGGGACCGACAATATTCCGACGATGAAATAGTTGTTTAGATAAAGGTGGAGCAGATTATATTGTAAGTTAATCATGTCCTATTGTAAAAACGGAGGGGATATTCTTGACGGCGATCCTTGTTTTATCTTTGATTCTAGCCTTGCTTGTGGCGATATTTGCTGTTCAGAATATAAACGCGGTGCAAATTTCATTTTTGCTGTGGAAGATAGAGGAAATATCTCTTGTTTTGGTTATTTTGGGGTCCGCAGCTGCCGGGGCACTGAGTGTTTTTTTTGTAAGCCTGTATAAAAATATCAAATTACGAATAGAGGTACACAGATTAAAGGCAGAAAACAAGGGATACCTGGATGAGTTGGAAGTGTTGAGAGGTGGTCGGGATGGAGCAGACGGCAGGATTGAATGTGAATCATGAAATTATTATTAAAAATCCCCCAATTAATATAAAAAAAGTAATAAATATGGGGACTTCCCTAGGGAAGTCCCCATATAAAAGTAAATTTACTTCTTAAAAACCCCATCCACTTGATGATGTCCCCCGGAGCCCTTGGGGGTAAATGTCTTGCAGCAGGTCTCCATACAATGGTTTGCGGGGGTGGTCTCAAGCCCTTGTGCCTTGGGTGCGTCAACTGAATCCGGCTGTTTTTCCGCCATTGCATCGGAGGTTACAAGGATTTCACTGGCCCCGCAGAGATTATTTTGCCCCCAGTAATGGCAGGAATCGATTGTACAATGAATATTGCCCATTTATATCTCCTTTCTTTTCTAAGATTTATTTCTATTCTTCCCCTACCATGGGGATAATACAAAACCAAAATTTGCAATTTTTTATAAAGACATTTTTTTGGGGTGTATATGTTTTGCGCGCCGCGGTCTTAGGGTATTTTTATTATTGTGCCGGGATTGATTGATCCTGGGTTTTTTATATTATTCAGGGCTGCTAAATCCTCCAGGGAAACCCCATGGGCCTTTGCGATTTTCCAAAGGGTGTCTCCATATTTGATCATATAAACTTGATTGTTTTTTGAATGGTTTGCCCACCCCTCTTCAAAATTATTCCCCTTCATTATCTCTACTTTTGTTCCTAAGGGGGTAAGGGGGTAGATCTCCTCTACATGGCTGTTGTGCATACGAATACAGCCATTTGATATTGCCTTTCCTATGGACCAGGGGTGGGTGGTGCCGTGGATACCATAGGGTCCATCATAGGAGGGAATACTTAATTCCATCCAGCGGCTGCCCAGAATCCCCCCGGGGTGCATAATTTTACGTGTCACTTCCCAAAGCCCCTCAGGAGTGGGCGTAGTTGGTTTGCCAATTGCTATAGGGTAGAGTTTTACAGGGATCCCCTTTGCATGGAACTCCAACTGGCGCAGATTTAAATCTATGATTATTTTTTTCATAGTACGAAACAACACCCATCTGAGGGACACCAGGTGCCCTAAAATTCTATAATATATTATGTAGGTTCTTGCGGAGATGACAATAGGTTTTATCTTTGAAGACCAGGGGTAGGCAGGCCGATAGCAGAGGCAGCCCTATGAGGATTACTGCCCGCCGACAGTAACACGCAGGGCGGGCAATATGATCCCGGCAGGGAAAGAATTTGAACCGTTGGCTTTATTTTGTGACTTGGGTCGGTATGAAGGTTGGCTTAGCTTTCTCGGTTCGTGGATCGGTATAGGGATACCATGATCGGGGATAAACCTTTCAGTACCTATGGATGTCGAGGCTTATCCTTTACACACTGGATTCCCTGAGCTATGGCACGGAAAATATCCGTGCGCCTTTGGCTGTCCAGGGTTGCTGCTTTGGAATAAAGATGCCCCAAATCCGTGGTTGTATACTTTGGCTGCAGCTGGTTCAATGCATAGGCTGCGATGTCTTCCCTGCAATTTTTACATTTACAAACATCTGGGTGGTGCTCTAAAATATCTTCTAAAAACTCCAATACACAGATTTCCATAAAATTATTGACTTTTATTGACATGATATACCCCCCCCGGGCAGCTCATTTATCGTATCTATAGTTATATATTTCCATGGGCTAATCCTGCAGTAAGGCCGAGTTTTTTTAAAATATCTGCCATATATAATCAATATATTAAAAACATGTCTTGTAGATTGCGGCCCGGCACAAGGGAATATATATGAAATGGGGGCTGTGGAATATTATAAAATGGGATTTATAAAGGGTTTACACTTTCCTTTATATAAGTCTATTATGTTTACGATTGGATAATTGTATGACAACGGGGATTCATGAAAGGCGGTATTGAAACAGGTGTTGTCAGGTAAAGGGATCCAAGTCAAGGCCCATGCTAAAATTAATTTGACGCTGGAGGTTTTATCCAAAAGAGAGGATGGTTATCATAATATCATATCAGTTATGCAGAGTATCAGCCTACATGATCTCCTGCATTTGGTACCATCCAACAAGGGGATAAAAATATATTGTGGGCACCCCCGGGTGCCTAACGATGAGAGCAACTTGGCCTATAAAGCCGCGGAAAAACTGCTTGAATATACGGGCATAAAAAAGGGTGTGGAAATTCGTATAAAAAAGGGTATTCCTGTTGCCGCGGGTTTGGGGGGCGGCAGTGCCGATGCGGCCGGGGTACTTTTGGGTTTAAACAAACTCTGGGATCTTGGTATCCATCTAGAGGATTTGTCCTCCCTTGGGATGGGGCTGGGGGCTGATGTGCCATTCTGTATATACGGTGGGACGGCCCTTGCCCGAGGTATAGGGGAGAAAATTACCCCCCTACCCACGGCACCAAAACTTGATCTCATACTTATAAAGCCGCCTTTTGGGCTATCTGCGGGGGATATTTATAAGGCATATGATAAAATGACAGTTGACGCAGCCCCGAACCATCAGAAGCTCATGGAGGGTCTTGACAGGAATGACACAACAATGATTGTTGATAATGTCGGGAATATGCTGCAGGCGGCCGCTGTGAAGGCTCGTCCCAAGATCCAGGATTTGGTGGATATATTAAAGGGTGTGGGATGCCCCGGGGTCTTTATGAGCGGCAGCGGGCCTACGGTTTGTGGAGTAGTGGAGAGTGATACCATGGCGAATGATATCATGACTAGATTTTCTCACTCACCCATGGAAGTTTTCTTAGCCACCACCGTGGGCAGGGGAGTTTGCCTATAATTAAGGGGGTAGATTATGGACGATGACAGGAAACTAACGCCCATTAAATTGGATGAATATAAACCTCTAAGGGATGTTGTTTTTGAAACCCTTCGGGAGGCTATTATTGATGGCAAGCTAAAACCAGGAGAAAGGCTCATGGAAGTCCAGTTGGCTGAGGATATGGGTGTGAGCAGGACGCCCATCCGTGAGGCCATCAGAAAACTTGAGCTGGAGGGCTTCGTTATTATGGTTCCCAGAAAGGGGGCCTATGTATCTGAAATTTCCAAGAAGGATATCGCCGATGTATTTGAAATCCGTGCCGCCCTGGAGTCCCTTGCCGCTGGCCTGGCGGCGGAAAGGATTACTGAGGAAGAGCTGGAGGAACTGCAGCAATTTCTGTTAAAAGTTACTGTCAATGCGGAACTGGGGGATTTGGAAAAGGTGGTTGACAGCGATACGGAGTTCCATGACCTGATCTACCAGGCCAGTAGAAATAGCTACCTGGTTCAGATAATATATAATTTGCGGGAAAGGATACAGCGTTTTAGGAGTACTTCCTTATCCTATCCCGGGCGTATAAAACAGACTTTGGATGAACATGGTAAATTGATGGAAGCGATTTCCGGGCGGGATATAATCCAGGCAAGGCTTCTTGCACAGAAACATATTGAAAATGCGGAAGTGAGTATGCTGGAAGCTTTGAGGGATCACCCTGAATTTCTTGATGAGCCTCCCAAAGAATTTACTAAATAGGTCTTTCCTTTGTTGAAAGGGGCAATGGGCATGAAAATCAATGCGGTCATTTTGGCTGGTGGTAGGGCTGGGGATAAGCTTGGAGGGTATACCGGGGAGAACAATGAGGCTTTAATAAATATAGGAAGCTTTCCCATGATTGACTATATAGTAAAGGCCTTTGCGAATTTTGATTACGCTGAAAAGATAGCATTGGTAGGCCCCAAAGGGGAGCTGGAAGCAAGATATGGGAATCAAAAGAGAATCATTCTTGCACCACCGGGGGAAACCGCCGCGGGGTCTGTGGTGAACGGCCTCAAGGTGCTGGGGGACAGCAGGTATGTTCTGATTGCCAGCAGCGATATCCCTTTAATAGATGCAATGATCCTAAAAAAATTCGTGGATTCCTGCTTTGAGATGGGTGAGGCAGATTTGTATTATCCCATTATTGAAAGAAGTATAAACGAGGGCAAATACCCCGGTGCGGAAAGAACCTATGTGCATCTAAAGGAGGGGGAATTCACCGGCGGTAATATTGTCTTGTTAAAGCCTGAGATAGTTGAGCCCCGGGTGGGATTGGCAGAGCAGCTGATAGACTTAAGAAAAAAACCCCTTTCCCTGTGCAGGTTCATTGGTATGGGATTCGTATTGAAGTATTTATGCGGTAGGCTGACAGTGGAAGAGGCGGCGGAAAGGTTTTCAAGACTTTTGGATATCAAGGCTTTGGCTGTGAACTGTATGTATCCTGAAATAGGTATGGATGTGGATAAGCCCAGCGATCTAGAGTTGGTGGAACAGGTATTGGCAAGTACTTCTTGACAATACCTGTTACCTTTGATTGGGAAGGATTTGTTGCAATCTTAGGATAGGTGGTGTTGTATAGATGACGGCCGGCGTTACTGCCGTTGTGTTGGCAGCGGGTCAGGGGAAAAGAATGAGGTCAAATTACCCTAAAGTGATACATAATGTGGGAGGCGGGCCGATGCTGTCCCGTGTACTGGAGTCCGCCGGGCAGGCAGGCGTTGATGAGCAGGTAGTGGTTGTCGGTTATGGGAGAGAGAAGATATACGAAGTCATGGGTGATTTGAATTATGTAGTTCAGGAAAAACAGCTGGGAACGGGACATGCGGTGAATCAGGCCCGGGATGTTCTGGGAGGGGAATGCAGGGATGTACTGGTTTTATGCGGTGACACTCCGCTGATCAGGGGGGACACCTTGAAGGCATTGTTAGGGCAGCATAGGGAGCGGGAAGCAGCTGCTACAATTTTGACAGCGGAGATTGCTGATCCCCGGGGCTACGGCAGGATAATTAGGAATGAATCCGGTTCCGTGACGGAAATAGTGGAGGATGCCGATGCCTCACCCCGGGAGCTGGAAATAAAAGAGGTAAATTCGGGTACCTACATTTTTAATAGGACGGAACTTTTCCTCGCCTTGGAAAATATAAAGCCGGATAATGTCCAGGGTGAGTACTATCTCACTGATGTCGTCAAAGATTTCTTTGACCGAGGGAAAAGGGTGGAGGCTTTTAGACTGGAGGATAGTGAGGAAATTCTGGGTATCAATGACCGTGTTCAACTGGCCCATGCAGAGGGGATTTTAAGGAAAAGAAAAAATGAGGAACTGATGCTTGCCGGTGTTACCATAGTAGATCCTGATACCACTCGCATTGGACCCCATGTCACTGCCGGCCGGGATACCATTATCCACCCCTTCACTATCATTGAGGGACATACAAATATTGGTGCGGAGTGTGAGATAGGTCCTTCCGCGGTTATACAGGAATCTTTCATTGGTGACAGGGTACTGTTCCATAACTCTATGATCGTGGAAAGCCGACTGGGGAATAACTGTAATGTGGGTCCTTTTTCTTATATCAGGCCTGGTACCCATGTGGGTGACAATGTAAGGATAGGTGATTTCGTAGAAATCAAGAAGTCAAACATAGGCCACGGCAGCAAGATACCCCACCACAGCTATGTGGGGGATGCCTCCATAGGTGATAATGTGAATATAGGTGCGGGCACAATCTTTTGTAATTATGATGGGGCAAACAAATGGCAGACCACTGTGGAGGAGGGTGCCTTTATAGGAAGCAATTCCAATTTGGTTGCTCCTTTGCAGATCGGTAGGGGGGCGTATATAGCCGCAGGCTCCACAATCACTAAGGATGTACCCGGAGGTGCCCTGGGGGTGGCCCGGGGAAGGCAAACTAATATAGATAACTGGGTAAACAAAAAGATGAAGGATACTTAGAATTAAATTCGACTAAAAACAAGGATAATTATAGATTATGGAGAACAGGTTGAAGGTGCTTTTTAATCGTTTGCAGGGAGATCAGGAGGTTGTAGGGTTATGTTCTATTCAAATAGGAAGCTAAAATTATTTTCCGGAAACGCAAATCCTGGACTTGCCAAAGAGATAGCCCAGTATCTAGGGGAGTCCCTTGGAGTTGCAAAGGTGGGACGTTTCAGTGACGGTGAGGTGCATATCTCCATCGGCGAGAGCGTCCGGGGCTGTGATATCTTTGTCATCCAACCCACATGTCCGCCGGTGAATGAGAATCTTATGGAATTATTGATAATAGTGGATGCCTTAAGAAGGGCCTCCGCCAGAAGAATAACCGTGGTTACCCCTTACTATGGTTATGCTAGGCAGGAAAGAAAAGCCAAGCCCAGGGAACCAATTTCCGCCAAATTGGTGGCCAATTTAATCACCGCCGCCGGTGCACGGCGTGCCATTTCCATGGACTTGCACTCCAATGCAATCCAAGGATTTTTTGATATACCTTCCGACCATCTGTTGGGGGTGCCCATATTAGCAGAATATTACAAAAAAAAGGGGCTCACAGATGTGGTGGTTGTCTCACCGGATGTTGGCGGGGTTACAAGGGCGAGGGATATGGCGGAACGTCTAGGTGCGGAAATAGCAATTATTGAAAAAAGAAGAACTGATCCCAATGTGGCGAAGGTAATGAACCTCATAGGAAATGTGAGAAATAAGACGGCCATTGTGGTGGACGACCTAATAGATACTGCGGGCACCATCACATTGGGTGCGAAGGCTTTGGTAGAGCACGGTGCAAAAGAGGTCTATGTCTGCTGTACCCACCCGGTATTATCGGGGTCCGCCGTGGAACGAATCAAGGATTCCCACATTAAGGAGGTTCTGGTGACCAACACCATTCCGCTCACAAAAGAAAAACAGATAGACAAAATAAAGGTGCTTTCCATTGCACCTCTACTCGGGGAAGCGATTACTCGGGTTCACAAGGACCTGTCCGTCAGTGAGCTGTTCACTTAGCCTTATTTTTCGTCATTTTCATCTGTGTTCTCATCTCCACCAGTGAAACGATCCAAGGAGTCATTGAGGGAATCCCCCAGTTTTTTAGTTTTCTTTCTCGTGCTCCCTAAAAGCTTTTTGCCCGTGGAGGACAGATCCCTCATTTTTTTCTTGAGAGGGCTGTCTATTCTGCTGATTTCATCTTCCGAGTGATTCCTGACTATGATGGCGTCGGCTCCTATGGTGAGCACTGTGGATATGGATAAGGAGGTTCGGCCTCTTAAAAAGCTGTCAATGAAGCGGCCGGTCACTTCTAAACTCTTTATTTCACCTGTTTCCGCATTAAACACGAATTCCTCTACGATTCCCAACAAGGTACCATCTTCTGAGAAGACCTTGCCTCCCAATAAAGGGGGGCTGTCTTTCATCAATGCGGATATTTCCGGAAGGTTTGCCGGTTTTTCAATATTGTTCTTTTTATCAATTGTTACTGCATGGTCCCCAATGCTCATGACATGTTCATAGGGAATAATTTTATATTCACCGAACCAACTTTGTTTATCAGTGACAACGGCTGCAATGGAAAAATTCCTGGGGTCCACCACCACTCCCCGTATTTTTCCAATTTGCCGTCCCTCTTCCAAACTTATGATTGGCATTGATAGTAGGGCCCTGCTTCTATTTAGCATCGATTACATTACCCCCGTTTTTCTATTCTAAAAGATATTATTCACAACAAAAGTTTATTATGCTAAGATTAGGGAGATACTGGGGAAGAAGAAAAAAGGAGTGTGTCAAGATGGATACATTGAACTTGGAAGCCCAGGTAAGAGAAGATAAAGGTAAGGGATTTGTAAAAAAACTTCGGAGGGAAGGATTTCTCCCGGGTGTCCTATATGGCTTGGATGTAGAAACACTTCCTGTAACGGTAAATGTGAGGGATCTGAGCAGGATCCTCAGGAGTGCGGGAGAAAACGCGTTGATCAGGCTTGAAGTGAATGGCAAGGAACATATAACCCTGGTTCGGGAGCTGCAGCGCCACCCCGTGAGGGGGGATTTAATCCATGTGGATTTTTTCCAGATTTCACTGAAAGAAAAGCTTGAGACTGTTGTTCCCCTTCGTATCGTTGGCGAATCCCCTGGGGTTAGAAACGAGGGCGGCATACTACAGCAAATGCTGAGGGAAATTGATGTGAGATGCCTACCGACAGAAATTCCGGAATATATAGAAGTTGATATTTCGAATCTTGGATTTGGTGAGAATATAGTTGTTGGTGATTTGGAGGGATTCGGAGATATTGAACTGCTGGCGGATCCTGACACGGCATTAGCCGCGGTTGTGGCACCACATGAGGAAGAAGAGGAAGAAGTAGAAGAAATCGATGAGGAAGATGAGGGAGCAGCAGAAGAAGGCGAAGAGGAAGAAGGGGAAGGGGAAGAGGAAGAAGCAGAAGA
>JAAYRB010000148.1 GCA_012519005.1 Clostridia bacterium | reverse complement strand
GTGGTATGAAAAATAATAATTATCGAAGAATATAGTTGAACAGCATATCCATGACACAGAGAAGGTGAAATATGTTTTCCTTTATATTCAAAAAAGCTGAAGAAAAACAATCGGGCCTCAATGTATCGGAAGTATACAACCTTTGGAATCTCCAAGAAACAAGGGCATTGGATGTGGATCGTTTAAATATTTGGTATCATCATGCCCATGATCCGGATTTGAAATATATGGTGGGTAAGCAGCTGGAAGAGAGCAGAAACTGCTTCAAGCAACTTGAAAGTAAACTAAAAACCCACGGCATAGCTGGTTCCCGTAAACCCAGGGCCTCCGTCAACCCCTCCGCGACCTCTGAATCCCTACTGGATGAGGATATAGGGAAATTTATGCTGGTTGAACTGCAGGAGGAAACCGAATTGATACTTCGGTGCATCAGAACCTCCACCACCAATGATGAGATCAGGAGAATGTTCATAGAAATGATGGGAAGATCCATGAAAGATTTGGACACCTTGATCAAATACCTAAAGGCCAAGGGGTGGATCAGTCAGCCCCCCATTTATCCCAATGTGCCAGTGGAAACAAAGGAGCATATAGATACTGCGGAAGCCTATAATCTCTGGGATCATCTCACATATCGCTATGATACAATTCACCAAACCCATCTATGGTACGAAAATGCCCATGACGGGGAATTTAAAATGCTCCTACAGAGGGGATTGACCGCAACCCTGGAAAAACAAATAAAACTACTAGAAAAAGAAATAGCCCATTTTGGACTACCGGTGCCCACGGCAGCCTCCGCTGCCATCCAGGCTAACCAGGACACATCCATTTTGGATGATAAATATATGTTCAGGACTCTTTACAGAGGTATCCTGGGTGCTGGATATCTCCATGTCCTGGCGTATAAGCAGAGCATCACCAACGACAGGATCAGGACCCTATTCGGAAAGTTATCGAAGGAAGAGATAGACATTTTGAACAGTCTCATCCTTTTTGGGAAAATGAAGGGTTGGCTGAACCCAGCACCTGAATATAGGCCGTGAAGATAAAAAGGCGGGATAAATGCCCGCCCTTTTGAAAATGCTTATTCCCCCACCCCTTGGTTTTAATGAATCTCCACCCGGGCAATCCCGGTGGTGGTGGGCACCCAGATTCTTTGGGGATTCTCAATATAACAATTACCATTCAAATGTCCATCACCCTGATAATTGATGGTCACCCAATCACTGCCATCATATCTTACGATACCAGCAGGGGTTGTAAACCACAGATAACCTTCGCCTCTTTCTATCTCAGTGAACATATAATTCGGTGATCTTGCAAAATCCAATTCATTTTCATAGAAATCAAAATTCTGCCCCGCCGATACCCTGAGGATTCCGAATCTCTCCATCTCCTTGTCAAAGGTCGAAAGTGCAATCAAGTGGTTTTTTCCCACGGAATCATAGTAGTATCTACAATTTTCAAATTTTTCAATATAACCTTGGGCAAGGAAACCCTCAATACTTGAATTGCCTTTATCCAAAATTACACATCTTAGCCGCTCTTCACCCTGCAAAACCATCCATTTGTTCCCAAAATCGTCTATAAAGAAGGTCTGGAGTACCCCTACACCAAAGGAACTAAAAATATCCTTCACCCCGGCTTCAGCATCAAATTTGATTAAACCCAAAGTATCTGAATACACCCAGATATCCCCATTATTATCGATCTCCATTTCACGGAAAAGGGGCGGCATTCCTTGGAGTCTATCTTTCAAGATATCCTTACCCATGAAATATGAGAACCCACCTTTGGGAGTCATTTTTGTAAAGCCCTCGGGACTTAAAAACCATATATTGCCCTTGGAATCCTCATCAATGGCAATAAAATCATAGAAAGGTGTCCCTTTCATAATATCCGGGGAATAAATCTTTTCCACACCTTGAGGGTTGATACAATACCAACGGCCGACTTGCAGCCCCCTAAACCACTTGTTTCCATTCCTATCTGTCAAATCCGGCTCCGAAAACATATATTTTTCCATGTCAGCGGATGTTTTATTATAAGAAAATTTTGTACCGTCAAGTTCCCCGGACCAATCCTTTTCATAATATCCTTTTAAGAGAACATTACCTTCCCTGGCCTCGGCAATTTCATAGCCTCTTTCAAGGGGCAAATAATCCATAGGCAGAAATACTTCCTTCCCGCCATCAATTTTATATATACCCTGATCATCAAAGACCACGAGACTATTTCCCAACACCTTACTGAATTGGGATCTGATACTGCTATCCCTAATAATATGTAAATTTTCATCCAGAAGTACAAATCCGTTCTTCCCCGGTTCGTAATACCAGAACCCCTCGTCCACTTCACCGGTAAAATCCATAAGGTTGAAGTCCGGGGCATACTCAGCCAAAGTGTTGTCATTAATGGCGATCAAACTATCAGAGGTGCTGTCAAGACTCCTTCTCACTTTCAATGAGAAAATGGTTTTGTCTCCTCTAAAAAACACCCTCTCTGGCCATACACCATTGCCAATTTCATATTTCTGGCTTTCACCCTGGGAATATTCGACTAGGAATGATGGAGCAAATATGAGCGGTGCAATTTCCTGTGTTTGCTCTTCTCGATAGGAATACCAAAGGCTGTCTTTATCCCCATCGTAAAACAGGGCATCATAAATCAAGGCCGTGTCGGCTGTTTTCCCTTGTAGTTGTTCCGGAGGGAGATCTAGGATTTTTTTGAATTCATCTTTATCAGGCTGAATCTGCTGATAAATCCCATCCACTGAAAGTACGAGCAGACTGCCATCCCTGGCAAGAGCAAAATCCCTCACAGTAATTCCGGGCAATATTTTAGAAACATTCAAATGGGAATCGATTCTAACAATTTCTTGGGTCCCCTCATCAATATATCCTAAAAAATACATAGCACCGTTATGTTTCTTAATATCGCTATTACCCCGGGCAGCGGACTCTAAATAGGATAATGTCCCATCA
The DNA here is from genome assembly GCA_012519005.1 of Clostridia bacterium. Lineage (GTDB taxonomy): Bacteria > Bacillota > DTU086 > DTU086 > DTU086 > JAAYRB01. The sequence goes on along the minus strand of JAAYRB010000148.1, from coordinate 1,429 downwards.
TTCCCTGCCGGGACGAATTCTTCACCGTCAAACCAACAGTACCCCCCATTTGTCACTATGAACAATCTGCCATCAATCTCATAAAAACCTTCAATTATATTACCAGGAAGGGAGGAGTTTTCAGTTGTGTAAACTTTCTTCTGCTCCAAAGTGGAATTATCCCTTACGGACAGGCCGGCTCCATTGGTACCCACCAACAGCTCATCGTTAAATTTTGTCAAGGCAGATACCCCATTGGGATCAGAGTAGTTCGTCCAGACATAGGACATACCCTTTGTAGGTTCCGCCGCTGTCAGGCCCGTGGCCCCACCCATTAAAAGCAGAGACAGGGCAATAAAAAACATCAAGCCCCTTTTCATCACAAATCACTTCTTTCCGTTTTTAAGTAGTCTATATATTGTAATAACCCCAAGAATGTCCATTCCCTTCAAATGAAACCAAAATATGTCCGGCCCACCAAAATACGGCATACGGCTGTTCCCGTAGGTATAATATAAAAAAACGGCCCTGATTCACAAGGCCGCCGAACAAATTCCAGCTATAATATTATCCACCGTCAGTCAATTTTATGGAGGTGATTTTGTAACAAAAGGTGCCTCCGGGGGCCTCCACTTCGATAGTTTCCCCTTCTCTTTTAAGCAGTAGAGCCTTCCCCGTGGGAGAAAAACAGGAAACATTGGAAATCCCGTCCCTCTCGGAAATCCTATAGGCCTCCTTTGAGGGTATAATAACCCTAAACTCATAGGTCTCCTGAAAATCTAGATCGAAGACCTCCACCATACTGCCAATAGTAACAAAGGGCAGCTGGTTGTCAGCATTACGGGATTTGGCGGCGCCCTTGACCAAGGTACCCAGCCTGATCATGTAATCCTTAATGAGATCTTCACATTGACTCCTTTCCACGGATGGCTCCGGGAAATACTCATCAAAAAAGCTGCTTTTGATATCCTCAAAGGCATATAGCTGCTTCTCCAGATTCCTGCATGCCCTTTCCGATAAAATACAATCTGACATCTCACACTTCCCCCAATTTTCATAAAACAGATGGGTATCCCGCCCAGGCGAAACACCCATTTACTTTGACAGTATCACCAAAAGCATCCCCTGTCAATGCTCCATGTGCTTCCATTTAATGGGCCCAGGGGGCACCATTTTACGGCCGCCCGGCCAGGGCATCCACCATGTATTATTATATATTATGCGGCCCCTATAGTTACATGACCACTATTATTTATTCCCTGCCTGTCCTTTGTTCGCGGGCTATTTTCTTACCCGTGGGGGTGGTGGCTAATCCTCCCATGGAGGTCTCCTTGAGTTTTGTCGGCATCTCCTCTCCGATTTCCTTCATGGCCCCGATAACTTCATCCACGGGGATAACACTTTCAATCCCCGCCAATGCCATTTCTGCCGCCGCCCATGCATTGAGGGC
>JAAYRB010000020.1 GCA_012519005.1 Clostridia bacterium | reverse complement strand
GCTCCAATTCCGTGGAGGGGTTGGCTGCCTGCAGCTTGATATCATGCCTTGCTTCCCGCCGGGAGATCATATGATTGTGGGCATACAATTTTTCTGTGAGATTGTCGATGATATCCTTGATCAAATCCTCATTCTCCGCACTCATATGAAGGCGAAGCAATTTTCTGGCAATGGATCGGATGAGGGCATAATTCCTCTGGACATTTCCCAGGGCCAAGGGATGTACTTTGTTTACCAAATGGGAAAAGACAGATACCAGCTGTTCCTGACCCTTTAGCTGCCCAATTTCCATGGCCAGTGTTATGTATGAGGATACATCCTCCACACTGACGGGGATTTTGGCCACCGGGTTATTTGGATCCTGGGGATTGAATGAATTGGCAACACTGGGGTCGATGGGGCCCAGCTCGCCCATCTTTCCCATGACTATTTCATTAGCCCCCAGGGCGATGAGGGTCCCGGCGCTGTAAGCCCTGAAGGGCACCAAAATGGAGAAGTGGTCCGTGTATTCCCTGATTAGATTCACCAATCTCCAGGGGGTGAGGACATCACCGCCCCTGGTGTAGAGAAATAGATCAATCCTTTCGCTCTGTCCCATGGCTTCCAAATGCCTAAAGAACACTCGGATGATATCCGGGGCGATGCGGGTACTGACATTTTCCCTATCCCCTGTGATATAGGTGATTACATTGGAGCCCCTTATTTCCTGCATTCTATTTATTAGTGCAAGGCGTGTCTCACGCTTCATAAATAAATTCCCTCCTAGTTTCAATCATTAAATATTATTGCCGTCAAAAATAGGTTAATGTATGATCGGTAAATATATTTTTCCTGGGTATCCTATTTCTTAGGATTTGATAAATGGGAGGTTGGGCATGAAATATGGATAAGGAACATAGGAGAAGAAAGAAAAGACTCCGCTTGGAGGAGACGGATATGCTGGGTTCTGCTAGGATGATAACCACGGAAGGACAGCCGAAGCTGGATGAATTTGCAGAAATGGCCGAAGACAAGTATGGGGACGAAAAGAAGGGGCAGGAGTAATCATTCTTCCTTTTTGTTCACCGGTGAAGCCCTCAGGTGAATGATTATTTTTTCATCAATGACCAAAATTTCAGTCTTAAGGGTGAACATTTTTCCCTCTGCTTCCAAAACCCTTTCATCCAGGACTTGGGGGATGAGCCAATAGTCTAAATCCCTAAGGCTTTGACCTTTCAAGGCTTCCAGCATCTTCTTTGCCTGTTTTGAAATTTCCATCTGGATAGTTTCCCTCTCCAGATCATTGAGGTTTTCCCCTTCCGCCGCCGTGAATATTTCCACCGTTGCCACATCCCGCCTATCCTTCTGGGATAGGTTTTTTTTGACCTCTTCCAGTTCTTCCCGAACCATCTCTAATTCCTCTGAGGCATTTCTATTTTCAAACATCAGCAGATCTATTCTCTCCCCATATAGGGTATTGACATAGACACTGCCCATCACTATTCCCAGGAAAAGAAAAGCGGTGCACTGCAGTATACGGCGGTTGATGAGCAGGATTACTTTCTTTATCAATTATCTGCCGCCCACCAAAGAATAGATGATGAAATAGCCCAATTGAGCACCGAGGAAGGCCCCCAGAATATATATGAATTGACGTAAAAGTGCGGTTATCTCCCCTTCAAACAGGCCCAGTTCCATTACTTCAATGGTGGAAAATGTCCCCCCCAGGGCCGCCACAATGGCCCAGATCTTTATTTCATAGGCCAGCCTAAGCATTGTTCTTGCCGGGGCTTCCCTGGTGAAAATCACAGACAGGGACCCGATGAGAGCCGCCCCCAGCACCACCCCCAATGCGGTGAGCCCAATGAGCAAAAACTTGTTTAGAAAATTTGTCATCCCCATCACCCCTATCAATATATTAAATTTTCATTATTTATATAACATTTTGTTCCCCGCCGCCGGGGTAAATGCTCGAAGGACTCAAGGGCTTTCCGTTGAAATAGACAAATATAGGATTGTCGAGGTGGCTTTTATATGGCAAATTTTTCTCATCTACATATACATACTGAGTACAGCCTGCTGGACGGCCTGTGCAGGATAACTAGGCTGCTGGATGCCGCCGTTCAAAAGGGATTCAGCGAGATAGCCATCACTGATCACGGCAGTATGTATGGTGTTATCAATTTTTATAATGAAGCCAAGAAAAGGGACATCAAGCCCATAATCGGCTGTGAAGTATACGTTGCTGAGAGGACCATGTATGACAAGGAGCCGGGAAAGGATCAAAACCAATATCATTTGATACTGCTGGCGGAAAACCAGGAGGGCTATAAAAATCTGGTGAAGTTGGTTTCAAAGGCCTATATTGATGGGTTCTATTACAGACCCAGGGTGGACAGAGATTTACTTTCCAAACACAGCGGGGGCCTGATCGCCCTCAGCGCCTGTCTCAGCGGTGAGGTGCCCTCCAGGATCCTGGAGAGGAATTACGAGAAGGCGAAGGAAACCGCAGCAATCTATAGGGATATTTTTGGAAAGAATAATTTTTTCTTGGAGCTGCAAGATCATGGTATTCCCGAGCAAAAAACCGTTAATGAGGCTTTAATCAAAATTTCCGAGGAAATGGGTATTCCCCTTGTGGCTACCAATGATGTTCACTATATCGAAAGAGGGGATGCTTCGGTTCATGATGCCCTCCTCTGTATTCAGACAGGGAAGACCCTTCAGGATGAGGATCGGATGCAGTTCTCCACGGATCAATTTTATTTGAAGACGGAAGAAGAAATGATGGGGCTTTTCGACAATGTGGGTGACTGCCTAGTAAATACCAAGAAAATAGCGGAAAGATGCAATGTGGACTTTGATTTTGGCACTCTCCACTTACCCCACTATGAGGTGCCGGAGGGGGACACCCTGGATTCCTATTTTGAAAAAATGTGCTGGGAACAGTTGGGGGGAAAAATACCCCAATATGATATGGAAGCAAAGGAACGTCTGAGGCGCGAGATAAAGGTCATCCAGGAGATGGGCTTTTCCGGGTACTTTCTGATAGTTGCAGATTTGGTGCAATTTGCGAGAAATAAGGACATACCTGTGGGGCCCGGTAGGGGTTCCGCTGCCGGCAGCCTGGTGGCCTATGTCCTGGGAATCACCAGTGTCAACCCCTTGAAATATGATCTCATCTTTGAGAGATTCCTCAACCCGGAAAGGGTGAATATGCCGGATATAGATATTGATTTTTGCTTTGAACGGCGGGATGAGATAATCCAGTATGTATCGGATAAATACGGCAGCGACCATGTCTCTCAAATTGTGACCTTCGGGACCATGGCGGCCCGGGCGGCCATCAGGGATATGGGTAGGGTCATGGGTGTACCCTACGCGGATGTGGACAGAATTGCAAAACTCATACCCAATGAGCTGGGCATCAGCATTGATAGGGCCCTGGAGATTTCCCCGGAGCTCAAGCAGCTTTACCGGGATGACGAGACGGTGGGAAGGATTCTTGACATGGCCAACGCCATTGAAGGTATGCCCCGCCATGCATCCACCCATGCCGCAGGAGTGGTTATTGCCAAGGAACCCTTGACCAATTATCTACCCCTGCAAAAAACCTCCGAGGGTTCCATCACCACCCAATTTCCCATGACCACGGTTGAAGATCTAGGGCTTTTAAAGATGGACATCCTGGGGCTCAGGACTCTCACTGTTATCGGGGATACGCTGGAACGTATCGAACAGACAAAGGGGATTGAGATGGAAATATCTCAGATCCCTCTGGATGATGACAAAACCTATGAAATGCTCTCCCGGGGTGAGAGTATCGGGGTTTTTCAGCTGGAGAGTTCCGGGATGAGAAATCTAATCAGGAGCCTCAGGCCGGAGCGCTTTGAGGATCTGATAGCCCTGGTGGCCCTATATCGCCCGGGGCCGTTGGGGAGCGGTATGGTGGATGATTTCATAGCTAGGAAGCATGGGGAGATACCCATGGAATACCCCCATCCAAGCCTCGAATCCCTTCTAGAGGAAACCTATGGGGTGATCCTTTACCAGGAACAGGTGATGCGTATTGCCAGTGAGCTGGCAGGTTTTACCCTAGGGCAGGCGGATTTACTCCGCAGAGCCATGGGAAAGAAAAAGCCGGAAATAATTGATGCCAGCAAGAAGGATTTCATCCAAGGTGCCGTGGACAACAATATAGATCAGAAAACGGCCGCTAAGATATTTGATATTATGGCACATTTCGCTGGATATGGATTCAACAAGAGCCACAGCGCTGCCTATGCTTTGGTGGCATATCAGACCGCATACCTCAAGGCCAACTACCCTGTGGAATATATGGCGTCTCTGTTGTCCAGCGTCATGGATAATCCGGACAAGGTCCCCCTTTATATGGAAGAATGTAAGAGAATGGATATCCATATCCTCCCTCCGGATATAAATAAAAGCCTGGAGGATTTCACCGTCAGTGAGGGACAGATAAGATTTGGTTTGGCGGCAGTAAAAAATGTGGGGCATAATGCCATCAGGGATATAATTTCCGCAGGAAGGGATGGCCCTTTCAAATCGCTTCAGGATTTATGTGAGAGGGTGGATCTGTCTGTTATCAGTAAGAGGGTGCTGGAAAGCCTAATCAAATGCGGGGCGTTCAGCACCCTGGGTGCCAACCGCCGTCAGCTCTTGATGATCATGGATCAATGTGTGGAGGCGGGACAGCATATCCAGGAGGATCGGAAGCAGGGACAGGTCTCCTTTTTTGATGTTCTGGGGGAGGATTCCGGTGTTGATATCGTCATACCGGAGGTAGATGAGTATTCCACCAAGGAGATATTGGCTATGGAAAGGGAGATCCTGGGGTTTTATATCAGCGGTCATCCCATGGAGGCCTACCGGGCCTTGACGGATAAATTCATCTCCCACCGTTTGGTGGATCTTGATGGGGTAAGGGATTCGGAAAAAATCGTTACCTGCGGAATAATCACGGACATTCGAAGGATTGTCACCAGAAGGAATCAAATGATGGCCAGGATAGCCCTGGAGGATACCATGGGCAAGGTAAATGTGGTGCTGTTCCCAAAAACCTACAATAAATATGTCAGCCTCCTGGTGGAAGATTCCCCGGTGCTCATGGGAGCATCGGTGAGCCTTCAAGAGGATGAGATGAGCCTCTTCTGTGACTACATCAAGCCCATCGATGAGCTGGGAGAGAGGGTGCCCAGCACTGATAAAAAAATCCAAGGAGAGATCATGATCCAATTGTCGGAAAACAATACCCCCAGGGGCCTGATGGAATCCATTTCCTTTATACTGCAGAAATACCCCGGATCGAACCCCCTTTACTTGAAGCTCAATAAGGACAAAATTTTAAAGGTGGGCAGGAACCTATGGGTGAATAATTCGGCGGCATTGGTGGAGGATTTGGCCTCGGTCTGCGGCAGAAACAATATTATAATCAGGGAAATCTAAAACTTAATCCCCGCATATATTGATTGGAACATAAACTATGCAAGGTCAATTATTTGCGGTTCCGGGGGGGAGAAAAAATGAAAGAAAAAATTATCAGTGAATTGAAGGGAAGGGGAATTGCGCTGGATAAGATTTCTGAAATAGTATTTACGCTTCAGACACCCTATTTTCCCTACCTCACCATGGAGGATTGCCATGAAGCCATAGGAGCTGTACTAAAAAAACGAGAAGTGCAGCATGCCATTCTTACCGGGCTGGCCCTGGATGTATTGGCGGAAAAAGATATGCTTCCCGAGCCTTTATTGAGCATAATAAAAAATGACGAGAGCCTCTATGGTATAGATGAGATCTTGGCTTTGGCCATCACCAATGTCTACGGCTCCATAGGTTTGACCAGTTTTGGTTATCTAGATAAGACAAAGATGGGTATCATCGGTGAGCTGAACAATGTGAAGCACCGGCAGGTGAATACCTTCACCGATGATTTAGTTGCCGCTATAGCCGCCGCGGCCAGCGCCAGGATCGCCCATTCCGCCAGGGGTGATATAGCGGCATCGGAGGATTGAACTTTCCATGGTTCTGCCATGGTTTTTTTTAAAACAATATTTCTGTAAATTACTTGGGGTGAGATTATGACCATCGGTGTTTATCCCGGTTCCTTTGATCCTGTTACCAACGGCCATTTGGATATTATCAAAAGATCTGCTTCAATATTTGATCGGGTAATCGTTGCAGTGACAGAGGATAATAATAAAGTAAACCTTTTTTCACTTCAGGAGAGATACCATTTGCTCCGTGAGGTTACCGGGAATTCCCATTTTGAAAATGTCAGCGTGGAGATGTTTTCCGGGCTGTTGATAAATTATGTCAGAGAAAAAGAGGCTTCTGCCATCATAAGGGGCCTAAGGGCTGTGTCTGATTTCGAATATGAAATGCAGTTCGCCCTGATGAATAAAAAGATGGCACCGGATGTGGAAACATTGTTCTTGACCACTTCCACGGAATATTCATTTTTAAGTTCCAGCATTGTGAAACAGGTGGCTTCCCTTGGGGGATGTGTCAGGGGGCTGGTTCCCCCCACTGTTGAAGATGAATTGATATTAAAATACAAAAACAAAAAGGGAGGGAGGTAGGGATGGTGGATGGAAAGGTAAATTTCAATAACTCCTATATTCTGATCAAAGCCTTAGAGGATGGGGTGACCATTTTTGGCCTGACTCGGGGGGTGGACACTAAATTCCATCACTCGGAGAAGCTGGACAAGGGGGAAATAATGGTGGCCCAATTTACGGAGCATACATCGGCGGTAAAAATCCGGGGTAAGGCGGAGGTTCACAGCCATCACGGCTGCGTAAAGGCAGGTTTGTAAATTTGACTTTTGTAATGGGCAATATTATTGAAGTCTAATTTTTTAAAATCCGGGTATTGAGGAGGCCGGGAAATGTGGAGGGTTGTTTATATAGCTCCTAACCAATCCATGGCGGAGACATTAAAGGGGGCTTTAATAAAAGAGGGGGTATTGGTTACACTACGCAGTATAGGGAAGGGTTCTAATCAAACCGGGGATGGTTCGGTGGAAATTCTTGTTTCAGAATCCGAAGCGGAAGAAGCCCATGAAATAATCAATAAATCTTTATAAAAAACAATCCTATTACCAATTTTAAGGGGGACTCACATTCCATGCGCAGAATCGCTATCCTAACCAGCGGAGGGGATGCACCAGGGATGAATGCCGCTATCAGGGCCATTGTCCGTAAGGGTATTTACCACGGGATGAAAATCCTGGGGATATCCAGGGGTTTTGCGGGGCTCATTGATGGTGATTTTATGGAATTGGATGGAACCGCAGTCAGTGATATTATCCAGAGGGGTGGAACAATTCTGCGCACCGCCAGAAGTGATGAGTTTCTGGAGGAGGAAGGCCAGAGAAAGGCCTTGGAAAGCCTTAAAAAATTTGAGATTGATGCAGTGGTGGTTATTGGGGGAAACGGGAGCCTAAGGGGGGCTTCCCGTTTGTCTTCCCTGGGGGTATTCACCCTGGCCATACCCGTAACCATCGATAATGATATACCCTGCACCGATTACTCCATAGGTTTTGACACCACCGTAAATACTGTGGTGGATGCCATCAATAAAATCAGGGACACGGCCACCTCCCATGAAAGAGTATTTGTCATCGAGGTAATGGGAAGGGAATCCGGTTTCATTGCCCTCACCGCCGGGCTGGCCGGGGGGGCGGAGTCCATATTGATTCCTGAGATGGGTTATGACATGGAGATGGTGATCGAAAAGACTGTAAGGGGCCTCAATAGGGGGAAGCTGCACAGTATCATAGTGGTGGCCGAGGGGGCCGGGGATGTCATGGAAATCAGTGAGAAAATACGCAAAACGGCAGGGCTGGACGTGAGGGTAACCATCCTTGGTCACCTCCAAAGGGGAGGAAGCCCCTCAGCCTTTGATCGGGTGACGGCCAGTAGAATGGGCTCCAAGGCCATTGAACTGATTCTGGGTAATAAAACTAATAGAATGGTGGGCATTCGGTCCGGGAAAATAGGCCATATTAATATTGACACCGTACTGAAACACGAAGCGAAAATAGATTTGGAAGTATATGATTTGGCAGGTATTCTAGGAAAATAGGGGGCCGAATGATGAGGCGAACAAAAATTGTATGTACCCTGGGGCCTGCAAGTGAAAGGGTGGAGGTACTCAGGGAAATGATTCGCGCCGGGATGGATGTGGCGCGGTTGAATTTCTCCCATGGAAATCATGGGGAGCATATTAACAGGATCAGGGCCGTTAGAGAGGCCTCGAAGCTGGAAAATAAAGCGGTGGCAGTGATGCTGGACATCAAAGGCCCAGAGGTGAGGGTAGGGGAAATAGAGGGGGACAAGATTCAACTGGTAAAGGGCCAGAGAATCGCGCTGACCTCTCGTAAATGTCTGGGGACGGCGGAAAGGATTTCCACCACCTATGAGAATTTACCCCGAGATGTGAGACCCGGGAACACTATTCTACTGGATGACGGAATAATAACCCTGGAAGTCCTCCGGGTTTTTGAAGATGAGGTACTCTGCAGGGTATCCAATGACGGCGAGCTGGGGAGTCACAAGGGAATCAATGTGCCGGGGGTGGATCTATCAACCCCCGTGGTCACAGAAGGAGATAGGGAGGACATTATCCTGGGCATCAAGGAAGGGGTGAGCTTCATAGCCGCTTCCTTCGTCAAAAAAGATAAGGATATCTTGGAAATCAGCAGCATTCTGAGGGAATATGATTGCCAAAGGCATATCCAGCTGATAGCAAAGATTGAGGATTGGAGTGGGGTTCAGAATATTGAGAATATCCTCTCCGTAGCCGGGGGAGTCATGGTTGCTCGGGGAGATCTGGGTGTGGAGATTCCACCGGAAGAGGTTCCATTGATCCAGAAGAAGTTGATCAAAAAATGCAACCGTTGGGGTAAGCCGGTAATCACCGCCACCCATATGCTGGATTCCATGGAGAGAAACCCCATACCCACCCGGGCTGAGATAAGTGATGTGGCCAATGCCATTTTTGACGGCACCGATGCCATCATGCTTTCCGGGGAATCCGCCATGGGCAAATACCCCGTAGAGGCCGTAAAAACCATGGCCAGACTTGCCCTGCGTACGGAAAGGGCATTGAATTATCGGGATATTCTTCTCCAGAAACAGGCGGATCTCAGTAGGACTATCACCGATGCCATCAGCCATGCCACATGCACCATAGCCATGGATTTAGAGGCCGATGCCATCTTGACACCCACAGCCTCGGGTTTTACGGCAAGAAAGGTATCTAAATACCGCCCCCTGGCACCCATAATCGCCCTAAGCCCCAATAGGGATACTCTCCTTCATCTGTCCCTTGTCTGGGGGGTGCACCCCATGGAGGTACCTTTCATGCAGGGTACGGATGCCATGTTAGATATAGGGGTGAAAGCCGCCCGGGAGAAGGGAATTATAAAGAGGGGGGATTTGGTTATCTTGACGGCTGGGATTCCCATGGGAACGCCGGGTACCACAAATTTGCTAAAAGTACACTTGGTAAATTAGCTTCTTGACTTGAAGTATGGGGTGGGAAATTTACGGATAAAAAAAGGTGGGTTGGTCCCACCTTTTTGCTTTTCACGCGATTATAGATTCTTCATGTTTTCTATGATATTCATCCACAACGATCTTGCCGCCAACAATATAGGCTATTTCCTGTCTATCACCATTCAGCCGGTCATGATCCGGCTTGCAGGCCACCAGGCCGCCGATTCTGATCTGGGAGGGCTGCATATTCTGGGCCACAATTGAGGCATCCTTATCCCCCGATGCTCCTGCGTGGGCCATTCCCCAAAGACTCCCCATCACCACTATACTCCCCTCGGCGATGAGCTCCGCCCCGGGGTTAACATTGCCGATGATTACCAGATCCCCATTGGAGAAAACCTTTTGCCCCGAACGGATGGTTCTATGAAGGATGACATTTTCCTTATTTTCAGGGGCCTCACCCTCTGATTTCGCCGCGGGGACTCTCTGTGAAGTCAAAGAGATGTTGGCATCTGGAATCATGCCTCTTTTTATACATATATGCTCCAGAGTCCTATATTGCTCCGTTTTCAATTTAGATTGACTGGACAGGTTGAACCTTGCACCCTTGAAAAATCCCCGGGCTGAGTCAAGCTTGTCAGTCAAATCCTTTTTGATTTCTTCAAATGTATATTGCCTAGAAGCCTGAATCACTAGGCCTCCTCGGGTTCCCTTAATACTTATTGGGGCCATGGGACCTCCCTCCTATTTTATCCACTGATACCCTTAATTTCGATTTGTTTTGATTTAATCCTGCAAAATCCATAAAAATATTGGTTGGTATTGGTATATTGAAGGGTATTTTGTTTAGTTTTAGTAAAATAGGGGATATTTTTAACTGCGGCTAAAAAATCTGTAGGGAAGGGGGTCAGATAATGGCCTTGAATAAGGAAGAAAAACAGAGGCGTAAAGCCCTAAAACAACTGGCAAAGGACAGAATGCAGGAGGGTGCCGAAAAAAATCCCGACGATTTTGAAACCGGAGCCCTAGAGAAAAAAGAATTATAGGATATGGAAACTAAAAGCCCGGTATTTATCCGGGCTTATTTTTTGCTGTTGAGCCTATTCATCCTTGGATTTAAAGTATTTTTGGAAAGCAGCCGTAAGCGGGTGGGCCAAGTACCCGGAACCCACCGCCACTATGCCCACTGCTGATATCCTAATAAACTCGCTGTGGATTCCCAGCTTATCCAGTAATATCAGTATAAAGTTGGCGGCAATGAGGGCGATGGATGCCGTGGTCAGCCAACCCCAAATAGGTATTTTCCTTTTTCTCTTTACTGGCTCAGATTTTCCTTGATTTTTTGCCTTAGTCTTGGGATTCTTTTTTTTCCTTGACATGGAAGCCTCCTCTTGTTTATGAAGTACAAATCTTGAAAGTAATTGTCACTATAATTGACATTATTCTACCATAAACATCATCTGTAAACCCAACTTATCAGCCTCTAATAAAAATATAAATTTCCCCCCCATACCCCATTGATTCTTTCCTGACCCTGCAGGTATTCCCCATGGGGAACAACCATGTACAGCCTCAGGGCTGCTGTAAGCGGATTCTTATGGCGGTGAGTTGGGATATTTGATAAGATAAAAGCCACTGATGTATCCAAAAGAGGGGGGAAGCTGCCGATGGCAAAGGAGAACTTCTTTTCAGAGATGGAAAAATATGATCTTTTTGAGGAAAGGGCGGGCGAGCCCCCCTGTAGGGCCGGCTGCCCGGCGGGGGTGAACGCCGCGGCCTATGTGGCCCTCATTGCCCAGGGGGAATTCAATAGGGCCTTGGATGTTATCCGCCAAAGGATGCCCTTCCCGGGGGTATGCGGTCGTGTATGCCATCATCCCTGTGAGGATGAATGCAGCCGGGGTGAATATGATGAACCCGTCTCCATTGCTGCTTTGAAAAGGGCGGCGGCTGATTTCGGCAGGGAGGCAGAGAGGGATGGCCCTATTTTGAAAGACAGGGGCGGGCATAGGGTGGCGGTCGTAGGATCTGGCCCCGCGGGCCTCACCGCCGCTTACGATCTAAGAAGGAAGGGCTACGGGGTGACGCTCTTTGAGAAGGATGAAAAGGCCGGGGGGATGATTCGGGCGGCTATCCCCTTTTATAGGCTGCCGGAAGAAGTGGTGGATAGGGATATAGAAGATATTTTAGACAGCGGCATAGATATTAGATTAGGAACAGAAGTGGGCAAGGATGTGGCCATTAGGGAACTGGAAATGTATTATGATGCTGTTCTGGTGGCGGTGGGGACACAGAAAAGTGCTCTTTTAAATATGGATGGAGTGGAAAATGATCGGGTATACTGGGGCCTAGATTTTTTGAGAAGGGCCAAATCTCATTTTCCACCCTCTATCGGGAGCAATGTTCTGGTCATCGGCGGCGGGAATGTCGCTGTGGATGTGGCTAGAACCTCTCTTAGGCTGGGTGCCCAGGATGTTACTCTCACCTGTATTGAACCCAGGGACAGTATGCCCGCCCACATCTGGGAAATTGATGCCGCCCTAGAGGAGGGCATAGCTATCAGAGATTCCCTGGGGCCCCTAAAAATAATTGGTAATGAAAAGGGTAAGGTTGTGGGGGTGGAGATGGCTAGGGCGGAAATTCTATTGGATGAAGGGAATACCCCTAGGCCTCAGCTGATTGCGGAAACTGCGGAAATTTATGAAGCGGATACTGTTATTGTAGCAGTTGGTCAGACGGCGGATACCGGTTTTCTGGACTCTACGGGGGATATAGGGATAACTGACAGGAATCTCATTGAAGTTGATGAGATCACCTTTAAAACCGGGAGGCCCGGTTTATTTGCCTGCGGCGATGTTACCAGCGGTCCCAAATCCATAGTGGATGCCGTCAATGCGGGGCATGAGGCGGCGGAGTCCATCTATAGATATCTAAACGGTATGGATATGGAGAAGGGTAGGGAAAAGATAGAAGAAACCATCCCTAAGCCCCGGGATATACCTGTTTACGATTATGAAAGGCATGTGCCCCAGAGGCCTGAGGCGGAGGATAGGAAGGTGGATTTCAGGGAGGAAAGATATGGTCTCACAGAGGAAGAAGCGGTGGAGGAGGCAAAGAGATGTCTCAGCTGCGGGAATTGCTTCGTATGTGGAGATGAATGTATCCTCCATATCACCGGAGGAATATGCCCCTTTGTTCGCTGTAATAAAAGGATGACCAATGGACCCTGCGGTGGGGCTGAGGAGGGTCTGTGTGAAATTGATCAGAAGAGTGAATGCGGCTGGAAACAAATCTATGATCAGCTCAGCAAGCACCATAAATTGGATAATCTAAAGGAAACCATACCGCCGAGAAATTTTTCTTATTTGGAAAACAAATACGTGGAGGGTTCCGCCGCTGTCATAGGCTCCCCTAGGATTCGGGAGATTCTAAAATTACAGCAGTAGAAATAATTGAACCCCCGGTGTAGGCCGGGGGCTTTCCATATTTTTTTACAGGAACACGCAGGAAATCCCAGTAAAGGAGATTTTATAGGCACCCCCAAGGCAGGCCTTTTATTCCTGAGAATTCAACAGCAGCATGGCGTCATTTCTGCCCACGGGTTCGGTGATAATTATATGACCGGCAAGGGATTCCACTTTCTCGCCCTCAATAAGACTCTGCACTTTTTCCACATCCGGGAATTTTATCAATGTGTTGGCAATGGCGCTGATGACCAAAGATTCCCCGCTGCTGCCCACCGCCAAAGATGACAGTTCCTTTGAAAAATTCGCCTGGGCTATGAAATTTTCAATGCCTACATCGATGACCTGTGTTTCATCAGGTATGAAATGATTGACTTTTATCAATTCTTCCAATGCGGTTTTGTGGACATTGTCCCCCCCGGGGATTTCTTTTATTTCCGGGACCAGCCAAAAATCAGTCTCAGTTTCTTTTATACTGTAGACTGTTATGGGAAGGGGCTTTTCCTCCGCTTCTTTTGTTTCGTCCAGATCTTCCCTCAATTTAGTATTTTCGTTTTCTAGAACTTCTACCTTTTCCCTCAGATCCTCCAGTTCCGATTGTGAGGAGGAGCAGCCTAGAGCTGAAGTAATAAGCAGCAGCAGCACAGGGAATATGTATTTCCTTAATCTATTCTTTCCCATTTATACCAACTCCTTTGCATTAGATTTTTCCACCGTTTCAAGTATATTATACTTGAGCGGGAGGAACAAATAGATCCTTTCCGTCGACATGGTCCTGACTCCGGGGTGCAGCGGACACCCCTTGGAAGGAGCAATCTAGATGATCAAACTAACAAAATACCTTCGGCCGTTCATCTACAGCATCACAGCGGCAATTTTGCTCTTATTTCTACAGGCTGCTTGTGATCTGAGCCTGCCCTACTACATGTCCAACATTGTAAACGTGGGTATCCAGCAGAATGGTGTGCAAAACTCCACACCCCATGCAATTTCTAGAGATGGCTATGAATTTATAACCATGTTCATGTCCCACGATCAAAGGGCCCTATTGGACAAGAGTTATTCCCTGAGATCAGGAAGGGATACTGATCAGGATGGGGTGAAGTATGAAAGCATTTACCCCAGGGCATTAAAAGAAAAAATATATATCCTGGACGAAGATATATCTCAGGAAACCAGGGGACAGCTGGATATAATCTTCGGCACCTCTACCCAAGTAATGATAAATGTATTAAAATCATTGGATGCAGCAGAGCCAAAGGAAATTGATACCTCTATGGATAGGCGGGATATCCGGGCAATGGAGATGCCCCAACTGTATGAAATGAAGGGGGAACTGGAAGGGCTGCCCCGGTCCACCTATGAAATGGAGAGAAAGAAAGCAGTGGAATTGGATGATGCTGTACTCAGTCAGAGCGGGACAATGTTGGCGGCTGCTCTTTACGGGGAGTTGGGCGTTGATATAGCTGCCTTCCAAAGGGCATATATTTTCGGAACGGGCTCCGTGATGCTGTTTATCGCATTAGTTAGCGGCGGGGCCATCGTGCTGGTGGGTTTTTTCTCCTCCCGCATAGCCGCCGGGGTGGCCCGGGATCTCCGAGGCGAGATATTTAAAGCTGTCAGCGGCTTTTCCAAAAAAGAATTCAACCGCTTTTCTACAGCTTCTCTTATCACCCGTTCCACCAATGATGTGATGCAAATCCAGACATTACTTATCGTGGGTATCAGGATGTTCTGCTACGCCCCCATAATGGCCGCTGGGGGTGTTTTCATGGCGCTGAAGAAATCAGCTTCCATGGGCTGGATAATTGCTTTGGCTTGCATCTTGATCACCGGTTTGATTTTGGTGGCCTTTTCAATTGTGATACCGAAATTCAAAGCTGTACAAAAACTCATCGACGGCCTGAGCCTTGTGGCCAGGGAAACCCTCAGCGGCCTTATGGTGATTCGCGCCTTTGGGAAAAGCCAGTATGAAGAGGGACGTTTTGATCAAGCCAATAAGGATTTAACCGAAACTACTTTGTTTGTAAATAGAGTGGTGTCCTTCATGATGCCGGCCATGACATTGATCATGAATGGTGCTTCCATACTGATTATTTGGGTGGGTGCCCATAATGTGGCGGAAGCCGGGATACAGGTGGGGGATATGATGGCTTTTATGCAGTACGCCATGCAGATTATTATGAGCTTTCTGATGATTTCCATGATGTTCCTTTTTATACCCCGGGCATCCGTGTCCGCGGGTAGAATCGTTGAGGTTTTGGATACCGAACCGGGAATTAAGGATCCCCTGATTGCAAAGCCCATGGATGAGACAAAAAGGGGCCATGTAGAATTTAAAAATGTCCATTTTCGTTATGATGATGCGGCGAAGGATGCCCTTGAGGATATTTCCTTTACGGCGAAACCTGGGGAAATCACCGCCTTCATAGGCCCCACCGGTGCAGGCAAATCCACTCTTGTCAACCTGATTCCGAGATTTTATGATGTCACCGGGGGTCAGGTGCTGGTGAATGGTGTCGATGTCAAGGATTTAACCCAGAGGAAGCTGCGGAGTCTCATGGGATATGTTCCCCAGAAGAGTGTGTTGATGAGCGGAACCATCGAGGATAATATAAAATTTGGTAACAAACATCTCACCGAAGGGGAAATAAGGAAAATTGCTGAGGCCGCCCAAGCCCTAGATTTTATTTCCCAGAGGGAGGGGGGCTTTGGATGGGAGATTTCCCAGGGTGGTGCCAATGTTTCCGGAGGCCAGAGACAGCGGCTGGCCATCGCCCGGGCCCTGGCTGTAAGGCCGGATATCTACATCTTTGACGATAGCTTTTCAGCTTTGGATTATAGAACAGATGCGGCCTTGAGACGGGCATTAAAGGAGTTTACAGGGGAAAGTACTGTGATCATAGTTGCCCAAAGAGTCAGTACCATCATGGATGCCGATCAGATTTTCTGTATGGAGGATGGGCGTATCGTTGGATATGGGACTCATGGGGAACTGCTGTCCAGTTGTCCCCAGTACGGGGAAATAGTCTCATCCCAGCATATTAGGGGGGAGCGGACATGAACAGGCGTATCCCAGAGGGCACAGGATCCGGAAGAAGGGGCGAACGCATGGGTGGAATGAGGGGTATGAGAGGACCTGTGGAGAAGCCCCAGGATTTTAAAGGTGCCGTAAAAAATCTTCTCAAATACCTGGGTGTTTACAAAATTGCCATCATTATAGTGATGATCCTGGCCGTATTTTCCACGGTTTTTGCTATCTTGGGCCCAAAAATATTGGGTGATGCAACAACGGTAATATACAGCGGTATCATGGCCAAAATGGCGGGGGCATCGGAGGGCATAGATTTTAAAGCCGTGGGCCGCATCCTGATCTTGCTGGCGGCACTTTATATTTTCAGTGCCCTGCTGCAGTTGGCACAGGGTTTCATCATGGCAGGTATATCCAATAAAATTTCATATGAGCTTCGGAGGGACATTGCAGGGAAGATCCATCGACTCCCATTTTCTTATTATGATGGGGTTTCAAAGGGAGATGTGCTTTCCCGAATAACCAATGATGTGGATGTGATAAATCAAAGCCTAAATCAGGGCATCACCCAGATCATTACTTCCGCCGCCACCATATTGGGCATTTTAGTGATGATGTTTTCCATCAGCTGGCAGATGGCATTCACTGCCCTCATCATCCTTCCCATCTCTATGTTGGTGCTGGGGCTGATCATCAAGAGATCCCAAAAACATTTCGTGAACCAGCAGGAATATCTGGGTAGGGTGAACGGACTTGTGGAAGAAAATTACGGATCCCATGATGTTGTCAAGGCTTTCAATGCCCAGGAAAGATCCCTTGATCAGTTCAGTGAAAGTAATGACTTCCTCTACGAATCCGCCTGGAAGGCAAATTTTCTTTCCGGCCTCATGATGCCCATTATGAACGTCGTTGGAAACATAGGCTTTGTAATCATCTGTATTATGGGGGGCTATTTTGCCGTTACGGGCAGGATAACCGTGGGGAATATTCAATCCTTTGTCCAATATATGAGGCAGTTTACCCATCCCATTGCCAGACTATCCCAGATTTCCAATGTACTCCAGCAGACCGCCGCTTCCGCGGAACGTGTTTTTAATTTTCTTGAGGAAGATGAAAAGCCAACTGAAGCGGAGGGTGCACTGGGGATTCGCAAAGAAGGGGATATGGGGAACAAAACCGGTGTAGAGGTCACCGGTGAGGTGAAATTTGAGAATATCAGCTTCGGATATGAGCCGGATAAGCCAGTCATCAGAGATTTCAACGCCCATATCAAGCCCGGGCAAAAGGTGGCCATCGTTGGCCCCACAGGCGCCGGCAAAACTACCATTGTCAAGCTGCTCATGCGGTTTTATGATGTGGACGAGGGAAGAATAACCCTGGACGGTCGTGATATCCGGGATTTCAAAAGGGATGATCTTAGAAATCTTTTTGGGATGGTATTGCAGGAAACTTGGTTGTTCAGCGGTACCATCTCAGACAATATCCGCTATGGAATGATGGATGCCACAGAGGATGAGCTCATGGCGGCAATGAAACTGGCCCAAGCAGATCATTTTATTTCCACTTTACCACAGGGGGGCAATGCGCTGCTCAACGAGGAGGCAAGCAATCTCTCCCTTGGTCAGAAGCAGCTGCTCACCATAGCTAGAGCTGTTCTCCATGACCCCAAGATTTTAATCTTCGATGAAGCCACCAGTTCTGTAGATACCAGGACGGAACTCCT
>JAAYRB010000147.1 GCA_012519005.1 Clostridia bacterium | reverse complement strand
CCTGGGGGATGTCAATCCTATGGCAATTAGCAGAAAAGGTGTATTTTAGCGCATTCGTTGATGATGCTGATGGCATTGACCTGGACAAGGTAGCAAAAAACATTGGTAAAACCCGCAAAGGGCCGGAAAAATCAAGGGGCGCAGTAACAATAGATGGAACAGAAGGGGTGACAATACCTGCGGATTTCATTGTAGGCACCCAAAATGATGTAATTTTCAAGCCAACAGAAGCGGTAACCATTGATGATACCGGCGAAGCGGTGGTCGAGATAGAAGCAGTAAAAAGCGGAGTAGAGGGAAATGTGCCGGCCAATACTATCACCAAAATTATTACACCCATTGCAGGCATTAACCAAGTAACTAACAATGAGCCCACTCATGGCGGCAGAGATGCAGAGACAGATGCCGAACTCAGGGAAAGGTATTATCAGTCCGGAGGTGCAATAGCAGGGGCAGCCACAACGGATGGGGTAAGGGCTACACTACTTGAAGTTCCAGGAGTTAGGGCAGCTATCACTATCCAGAACACATCTATGGAGGTTGACAACGAAGGAAGGCCCCCTAAATCCATACACTGTTATGTTCTAGGCGGCAAACCGGAGGATATAGCAAATGCCATACTTTCATCCAAGGCGGGGGGAATTGAGACTTATGGCTCCGAAACAGAAACAGTCAAAGACTTAAGTGGCCAGGAGCAGGTTATAAAGTTCAGCTTTGCAGAGGTAGTGCCGGTGTATATCCGGATGACCATACGCAGAAGCACAAAATATCCACTGGACGGGGACGGTAGAATAAGGACCGCACTTGTAAGGTATATCGGCGGCGAAGATGCAGATGGGGTGATTTATTCCGGCCTGGCCATGAAGGAAAATGTAGTCTATTACCAACTTACCAAAGTGGCTGGTATAGATGGGGTGGATGACTTGGACCTCGAGGTTAGCACTGACGGCACAAACTGGAATAAAAACAGCATTGAAATAGCAAGCAACCAAAAGGCAGAGACATCCCATGAAAATGTGGTGATCAACTATGCTTGATTTGCATCGCTATTTGATAGATAAGCTCACCGATAACTACAACAAGAACCCCAAAAGCAACATTAGCAAGTTGTTTAAAATTATCACAGATGAGCTAATGGAAATACAGGGCACATTTCAAAAAATCAACGACTGGCGGGATGTTGATAATGCGGAAGGGTTTGGACTTGACCGTATAGGGTTTAATGTCAGACAGTTCAGGGGCATGGCCCCTGATGAGATATACCGGGTGCTTATAAAAAGTCGTATAGCCCGAAATCGTAGCGATGGCAGCATAAATACAATCATCAGGGTATTATCTATGGCCCTCGACACTGATCCTTCGGACTTAAAGATTGTCGAGGGTTATACGGACCCAACGGAGCCAGAACCAGCCGCTATTAAAGTGATGGAGCTACCCATCAAAAGAATACTTGATATAGGCATGACGGCGGAACAGTTTGCTCAAATGGCAGCCAGGACCGCTGCTGCAGGTATAGGGGTTAAAGAAATCCAGATGTATGGGTCGTTTCAGCTATCGAGTATTCCTGCAGAGCTTGAGAATGACCTCGATACCGGGCTTAGTGATATCAGCATGCAGCAAGGCGGGGAACTAGGTATGATTTATCAGCCGGTGGACGATATAGAATTTCCATTAGATTGAGGTGATATGGATTGAATTTTAATGAAAATCTACCAGAATGGCATAAGGAAGGGATAGAGCCTCCAGCAAACAAGAAAGAGGAAGGGTGGAATGCTGGGGATAAGCCACCTGCGGAGTGGCTTAATTGGCTTTTTAATAGGGCATATAAAGTGTTCGTGGAAATCCGCAGTATTTTAACTGGCCATGACGAGGCCATAAGCGACAGGATACCCCTTGCAGAAAAAGGCGAGCCCGAAGGCGTAGCCACGCTGGACGAGGAAGGGCAAGTTCCAGCAGAACAACTAAACAATGCCCCCGATCCGGATTTAAGCAACTACGCTGAAAAAGACGGTGACTATGAGGATCTTAGAGCTAGGGCTACCACAAAAGAAGATGTTGGCCTTAAAAATGTTACTGATGACGAGCAGGCAACAAAAATTGAATTCAAT
>JAAYRB010000146.1 GCA_012519005.1 Clostridia bacterium | reverse complement strand
TTCGGGGCGGTGGAAACAGTAGATAATTTCTTCTCAGCAATCAACGGAGGTGATTTTAAAGAGGCAAGCCGTTTGACAACGGATTCCTATTGGAACAAATTAAATTCCATGGGCGTTGTTGACTCCCTTAAAAGGGAGAGAAGGAATTTTTCAAAGGGGGGGGTCTATGTTCTTTTCTATGTGGATGACTATGTAGAAAAGGACAAAGAGGGTTGGGTCAGTGGGGATGTATTTTGGAAACCCTTGAGCAATGAACAGCGGGAAATACACATTACCGCCCATGTACTTAGGGATGGGGGAAACTGGAAAATAAATAATATAGTGGGCCAATGGGATAGAAAATAAAAAGCCCCGGCTTTGGACGGGACTTTAATTAAGTTCTCACCGATGGTTCAACTGGGTGGTACCCCCAGGATGCCCCCAGAGGCTCCGGCGATCAAGCAGATGGCCATTTTTTTCATGAAACCCGCAAAGGTCAGAGCCTTGACGGGGGATGCAATGAGGGTTATCACCAAGAGAACGGAAAAAAAGATCAACCCAATCAGCAAGCCGTTGATAAGTCCCTTGGATTTAATAAACTTTGTTCCAATAAAACTCCCGGTGAAGGCAGATACAGCGACTATACCCAGAGCCACAAGGGACAGCGGCCCCTCTGATATTGATGTGAATTTAAATACCAAGGCCGCGGGAATGCACAGTACAACCGCTGCCAACACGGAACCCAGCAATCCTCCTAAAATGGGTTTAGCCATCATGGTTTTCTGCAAAATAACACCCCCTAGAGTGGTTTTAATTAAATTTATTCGAGCCCAGTGGAAATATTACAATGCCCTCTAAACAGTTTATGTTTTGGTATTTCCAGATAAAAAGCAGTAATAATCAGCGGTCAATCCTGGTCCGCGCCTATTGTGTTTGCGAAAAACAGGCGATATCCGCCCTATCCTAGCAAATGGTATTTTTCAGCTAAGGCAAGGTTTATTGATGTTCGTGTAGAATATGGGTATTATATCTATTTCTAAATAGGTATTTATTTTTTAAAATAATTTAAACTGCATCTGTATTTGTATTAATTATAGTTTAGCTGGGGGTGTTGGGTTTGGGCCAAAAAAAAGTTGGTTTTCCAATGACCCTAATGTATTACCTGCATTATCCATTATGGAAGGTTTTTTTCGAGGAACTGGGGTTTGAATTTATCACCTCTATTCCTACAAACAAGGTGATTTTGGATGAAGGAGTAAAGGTCACCGTTACAGACGCCTGTGTACCAATCAAATTGATCCACGGGCATGTTCTGGAGTTAAAAGATAGGGTTGATTACATCTTGATTCCCCGCATGGTCAATGCGGACAGGGAAAAAAACATAACCTTCTGCCCTAAGTTTCTGGGCTTACCGGATATGATCAGGGCGTCGATACCTGATCTGCCTTCCATAATAGATGCCAGAGTGGATCGAAAATCTGGCAGATTTTATCTTTTTAATGCATGCAAGGGCATCGGCGAACAATTTGATAAGCCCTTCATGACGATTCTTAGGGCCTACCGCAAGGCGGTGTCCGCTCTAAAAAAATTCGAAAATTTGATGGAGGAAAAGCTATTGCTGCCCCAAGAAGGCATCGAGGTGCTTTTTAATGATTCTCCTCCAGAAACAGAATCCCCAGGTGATTTGAATATCGCTGTTTTGGGATATCCTTACCAGGTCTATGACACCTATATCAGCGCGGATATTGTGGGTAATCTTAGGAAAATGGGTGTGCGGGTGTGGTCCATGGAGATGGTTCCATACTCTACACTAAAAAAATATGCAGGTAAACTAAAGAAAAAGCTTTTCTGGCACTTAAGCAATAGGGTTATTTGGGCCAACTATCATTATTTGAATCAACCCCAAATCGATGGGGTAATCCATGTCAGCGCTTTTGCCTGCGGCCCCGATGCCATGGTGGATAAAATTATGGAGTTGGAGTGTAAGCAGAGGAACTTTCCATTTCTAAATATCACCGTGGATGAGCATACCGGCGAAGGCGGCGTCCTAACTCGTTTAGAGGCTTTTCTGGATATGATCAGATTACGGAGGGGTGGAGCATGAAATTTTCATTTCCCCATATGGGCACATCCCATGTGGCCTTCAAATACCTGTTGGAGAATCTGGGGTATGAGGTTATAAATCCCCCAACTCCATCAAAAAAAACCATCACTCTAGGGGCTCGCTATTCCCCGGAGTTTGCATGCATGCCTTTCAAGGTCCTCTTGGGGACCTATATGGAGGTGCTGGACAAGGGCGCCGAGGCAATAGTGACCTCGGGGGGTATCGGTCCCTGTAGGGCAGGGTTTTATGGCGTGCTGCATGAAAAAATATTGAAGGATATGGGCTACGATTTTAAAATGATTATTTTAGATCCCCCCTTATATGATATTAAGGAGTTTTTCAATACTGTTTCTCTACTCAGGCCAAAAAAAATCGGCTGGAGGGGATTCATAAATGTCGTAAAGGACTCATGGGCAAAACTATGTGCACTGGATGAAATGGAAAAAGAAGCAAATCTAGTCAGAGCCTATGAGGTGAACAAAGGGGATACCACTAAAAAAGTAAATGAAATAATCGAAGTTATCGACGCCGCCTCTACCCGAAAAGAAATTATGGGTTTACAGGAAAAATCAATTTCCATGCTTCATGAGGTGCCTCAAAACAAACTGCGTAAACCGCTGAAAATCGGCCTCATCGGAGAGATATATGTGGTTATTGAGCCCTTCATGAATTATGATATTGAGAGACTGCTTGGGGAGATGGGTGTCATAGTACATAGATCGATTTATGTGACGGAATATACCAGGCATACCATTTGGGATAGGAAGGCAGAGGATTATATCAAAGAGGCGGCCAAGCCCTACTTGGAGCTGATGATTGGCGGCCATGGTGTCAACAGTGTTGGGGAGACCATCCTCTATGCCCAGGATGGGTATGATGGGGTCATCCAATTGGCACCTTTCACATGTATTCCGGAAATTGTTTCAAAAAGTATTTTAGTCAAGGTCAGTGAGGACTATGGGATTCCGGTCCTTACTCTACATATAGATGAACAAACTGGGGAAGCAGGGATCAGGACTCGAATAGAGGCTTTTCTAGATCTTTTACACCAAAAAAGATCCTTGTCAGGAAAGGAAGGAATGGCCAAATGAAAGCCTATTTGGGTGTAGATGTGGGGTCGGTGAGTACCAATTTAGTGCTCATGGAAGAGAATGGGGAATCCATTGCCGGAGATGTTTATATCAGGACTCTTGGTCGGCCCATAGAAGCCATACAGGAAGGTATGAAAAAACTCTCCCAGCAGGTTGAGGGGCAGGATATTGAAGTCCGCGGTGTGGGGACCACGGGCAGTGCAAGAAATCTCAGCGGGGTCATTGTGGGTGCTGATGTGGTAAAAAATGAAATCACCGCCCACGCCACAGCGGCTATAAATGTGGAACCCACCGTACAGACAATAATGGAAATAGGGGGCCAGGATTCAAAGATCATCCTCCTTCGAAATGGGATTGTAACGGATTTTGCCATGAATACCGTGTGTGCCGCCGGCACCGGATCTTTTTTAGACCAACAGGCCGCCCGGTTGAACATCCCCATCGAGGAATTTGGAGAATATGCGCTGCTGTCAAAATATCCAGTTAGAATAGCCGGCAGGTGTTCCGTATTTGCTGAATCCGATATGGTGCACAAACAGCAGATGGGACATAAAACCGAGGATCTCATTGCAGGACTGAGTCAGGCATTGGTTAGGAACTATTTGAATAATGTGGGCAAGGGTAAAGAAATCCTTCCGCCTGTTTTTTTCCAGGGAGGAGTTGCCGCCAACGAGGGCATCAAAAAAGCCTTTGAGGAAGAACTGGGTTTCGAGGTCATTGTACCTAGGTATTTCCATATCATGGGTGCATTGGGCGCTGCTATTTTAGCGAAAAACGAAGTGGAGAAAAACGGGATAAAAACAAAATTCAAAGGCTTTGGTGTCAGCAGAATCAACTACACGGTATCAAGTTTCGAATGTAAAGGATGTCCAAATTTATGTGAAGTTATCAATATAAATGTGGATGATTCTCTGATTTGCCGCTGGGGTGGAAGATGCGGCAAATGGGAATATAATGAATAAAGATGGGGAGTCAAGGAAAGATATGCGGAAGAATCCTCCGTCCCCCCGCCGGGGTGGACTCCCTGCCGCAGTAGAAGCATGAAGGCTAAATGACTAAAACCGGGGATTTGACGAATCGCCGGTTTTTTTGTATAAGTTTCCTGGAAAAAAATTGAAGGTTACAGGCCCGTTTCAGCGAAGTTTTATGAAAACTTACGGCTGGGGGTTGGTATCCTTGAAAAATAGTTTAAAACAGACAGGGGACGAGGAACAAAAGGTATTCAATTTCCTTGGGAAGTTGAATAATGAAAGGTTTAAAAACCTGATTGAAACAATTCTGACAAGATATTATCTTAAAAGGGGCTTGAAACTAAAGGAAAGAGGGGATTTGCCAAGGGCGGTCCAGTATTTTAAAAGAATTTTGAATATACGTTCCGATGATCACCATGCATTGAATAATACCGCCGTCTGTTATTCCATGATGGGGGAGTACAAGATTGCCCTAAGTTATTTTGGGAAAGCCTGTATCTTAAAGGATGATTCTGATATAATTATAAACGCTGTTATAACTGCGGCCAGGGCAAAAAAATTCAGGGTAATGGATTATTATTGCAAAAAGCTGGAAGGCTTAGGTCATGTTGATCCGGAAGAATACATGGGTATCGCGGAATACTTGATGCAGGGGGGGCACCACCGCAAAGCCCTGGGGTTTTTTGATCTATATCTCGGTGCCGGGGGACAGGATAAATTCAAGGCTCTGCACGGCAAGGGTATATGTCTTGCTAGGCTGAATACCTACGGGGAAGCCCTCTACCTGGCAAATATTTTGTTGGGCAGTAAATCAGCTAAGAATATGGGATGGGAACTGAAAGGCTTTATATTTGATACCAAGGGGCAATATGCAGAGGCGGTGGATTGTTACAATATCGCCTATGGATTTGAAAAGGTGTCTCAGGGTTGAGATTATTATACTTATCCGTATAGGAGGCAGGGACATTGGATTTGCGGAAGATTGAAACCGGGGTAAAGATGATCATTGAAGGGATGGGGGAGAATCCCCACAGGGAGGGCCTGGTAAATACCCCCAGAAGGATCGCGAAAATGTACCGGGAAATATTCCGCGGCCTGGAGGAGGACCCCAGTGAACTGCTGGAGGTGTTTTTTACTGAGGATCACGATGAAATGATTCTTGTGAAGGAAATACCCCTTTACTCCATGTGCGAGCACCATTTTTTACCTTTCTACGGCCTGGCCCATGTGGCATATATACCGCAGAATAAAAAAATTACGGGCCTGAGCAAATTGGCCCGGGTGGTGGAGGGTTACAGCAGGAGACCCCAGCTGCAGGAGCGTCTCACCGGGCAAATCGCTGACACAATAATGGATGTTTTAAAACCCTTGGGGGTACTGGTTGTTATCGAGGCGGAGCATATGTGCATGACCATGCGGGGTATTAAAAAGCCCGGTTCCAAGACCATCACTTCCGCCGTGAGGGGTATATTTAGGACCAACCCCGCTACTAGAGCGGAGGCCTTTTCCTTAATAAAATGACTTGAATGATCCCGACGGTACCAGGTTTATAAAATTTTCCAACACGATAAAAAGGATGACTTTATATGGGCAAAATTGGTGGAATAATCAAGGAGATTGTAACAACTGTACTTCTTGCCTTTGTTTTGGCATTATTGATCAGGACCTATGTGGTGGAGGCGAGATTGATTCCATCGGGTTCCATGCTTCCAACCATCCAGCAGCAGGATAGGGTTTTGGTAAATAAATTGATATATAGTTTAAACGAACCCCAACGTCATGACATAATAGTTTTTGAGGCTCCGGTAAGTACGGGGAAGAGCAGGGATGATTTTATAAAGAGAGTCATTGGTCTTCCGGGGGAAACCGTGGAGATAAAGGGGGGCCAAGTGTATATAGATGGAAACCCTTTAGCTGAGGACTACATAATGGAAGCACCGAATTATAACTTTGGGCCGGTGAAGGTTCCTGAGGACAGCATTTTTGTCCTGGGTGATAATCGCAATGCCAGTTACGACAGCCATCTATGGGACAGCTGGCTTCATTTGGATAAAATCAAGGGGGAAGCCTTTGTTCGTTATTGGCCCCCGGGAAGAATAGGAAGGATAACCAACTAGATGTATATAGTATGGTTGAATGCAGAATTTAAAATCGGAGGCTGGAATGCGTATTTTATTGACCAATGATGATGGTATTTATGCCCGGGGTATAAATACCCTATATGAGTATCTCAAGAAATTAGGAAAGGTATATGTGGTGGCTCCGGAAAGGGAAAGGAGTGCCGCCGGTCATGGTATAACAGTACACAAGCCCCTGAGGGCAAATGCTGTTGTTCTAAATAATGATAAGGATCTATGTGCATGGGCGGTATCTGGTACCCCCGCCGACTGTGTAAAATTGGCCTTGGAGGCCCTACTGCCGGGCCCGCCGGATCTGGTTGTTTCGGGGATCAATTGGGGTGCCAATGTGGGTACGGATGTTCTTTATTCCGGGACCGTTTCTGCGGCTGTTGAGGGGACCATTGCGGGATTGAAATCCATGGCGGTATCTTTGGATGTACGCTGCAGCGAGCCGAATTTTGCTGCGGCCGGCGAGTACATACTGGAACTAGTGGAGACATACCTTGAAATGGACATTCCCCCGGAGACACTGCTCAACGTAAATATCCCAGATGTTCCCCAGGGTGAAATTAGGGGGGTTACAGCCACAAGAATCGCCAAGAGGCGATTTATCGATGCGGTGGAAAAAAGAAAGGACCCTAGGGGGAAATCTTATTTCTGGCTATCTGGACGTATAGATGAGCAAGAGCTACCGGGAACTGACTCCTATGCATTGGGCGAGAATCTAATCAGTATCTCTCCAGTACAGCTGGATCTAACCAACTACCAGGTCATAGACCAAATTCAGGATCATTGGAATATTAAAACATAGTAAAATCATTGAACATATGCCCAAAGCCGGGGATTTGAGCCATGACATCCTTATTTATTATCACGGTGAAAAAAAGACAGAGCAGATAAACTAAGACGCTGATGGCAATGGATCCCAAGGTGGAGGACAGGGTACCGAGACCAAGTATGGAGAATCCTAAAAATGAAAAATACATGGTGAGCCCCATGGCGGCAGCACCCAAGAGGGGAATAATCATAAATTTTCGGAAATCCAGGTGAATACCGGTGAAGCTGCCCACGGAATACAGATTCAACCCCGCAACAACGGCCCAGCCCATGTTCATGGCCAAAGCGGCTCCTATGATCCCATAGGTGGGGATTGATGTCATGTAATACAAACCCGCCAGGATAAGAACCGCACCTACCGATGAGTTGCGCAGCTGGGTCCCCACTTTCCCCAAGCCCTGCAGGATACCGCTGGTGGTCTGTGCCAAGTATAGGAAAATACTCCCCGCTGCCAATACTTTTAAGGGTGCAGCAGCACCGGGGGAATTGAATATGATACTGCATAATTGCTCAGGCAGTAGAAAAAAGACCACCGCCGAGGGGATACCGGCAATCAAGCTGATCTGTATTGCACGGGTGCCCCTCTTACGAAGGAGCTTATAATTTTTTTTCGCCGCCGCCTCCGATATGGCAGGTACCAATGTTATCACCAAGGAAAATGTTATAATGGAGGGTAGACTTAGGAGCGCCAGGGCGATACCTGAAAACTGTCCATATATTTCTGTGGCCTGCCTAAAAGTATAGCCGGCCGCATGAAGCCTCTGGGGAATAATGATCGCCTGCAGTGCCAGCTGTGCGCTGTTCACGAGTCTAGTGAGAGAGATGGGTATTGAAAAACTAAAGATGCTCACCAGGATTGCCGCCGATGCCGTGGTTACTTCACCCTTGACACCGTCAAGCGGCGGGATATTTTTATGAAAAATATAGGCTATAAGCATAACTACC
The DNA here is from genome assembly GCA_012519005.1 of Clostridia bacterium. Lineage (GTDB taxonomy): Bacteria > Bacillota > DTU086 > DTU086 > DTU086 > JAAYRB01. Next base: position 1,962 of record JAAYRB010000146.1, on the reverse strand, counting down.
AGACCGAAAATTTCGCCCAGGACGGTGCCGGCGGCCAAGCCGGCAACACCAAATTCCAATCCATGGGGTAGGAATTTTGATGCCATATACACCCCAAAGGCCACCCGGGCAATCTGTTCAATGATCTGGCTGACAGCCGGGGGAGTCATTCTTTGAAGGCCCTGGAAGTAACCTCTAAATGCCGAGGTTATGGAGATAATAAATACGGCGGGGGCTAAAGTCATCAAGCACCAATAGACCCGGGGATCGGCAAAGATGGTTCTCACCAAGATGGGAGTCAGGAAAAGCAATACTATACTAAACAGGGCACCTGCGGCCAGTAAAAAGGACAGGGCCACCCGAAAAATCTTTTTCACCTGCCTGTGGTTACCCAGACTCACCTGCTCCGAAACCAGCTTGGAGATGGCCAAAGGTACACCGGCGGTGGTGATTACCAGGATCAATGTGTAAATGGGGAAGACCATTTCGTACAGGCCTATCCCTTCCGTGCCCACTATTCGCACAGAGAAAATACGATAGACGAAACCCAGTATTTTATTTATAAAGCCCGCAATGAATAAAATTATTGCTCCATGAATGAATGCGGATCTTTGAGTCAATTCCTCATACCTCCAACCATGTCCTATGAAAGTCTATGCAGATGATTGATATCTTAGGAAAATATTTGGTTGGGGGATTGAACAGGCAGTTAAAAATTTACATCCCATGGGAAGTATGGAGGATAAGCGGTTTATATCCTATCTTTTGGCTAAGATATTAAAAAATAATAAAAAAATAGGGTACTATGAAAGGATTTTACAATAATAACTACAAATAGTATATTAAATGCAGTTATACATGTTTTATGTGATATTTCCAGACTACCCATGAGCCATAAGGCAACCAGGTAAAGGAGGAGACAAATGAAAGTTTATGACACGGAAAAAATAAGAAATATTGCTATCATCTCACATGGTGGGGCCGGTAAAACTACTCTCACAGAGGCTATGCTTCACAACGCCGGGGTAACAAAACGTGTAGGTAAAGTGGAAGATGGTAATACAGTGACGGATTATGACGCGGAAGAGATCGGGCGTCAGATTTCCATCAATACTTCCCTAGCTCCCCATGATTGGGAGGGCTGTAAGATAAATATATTGGACACACCGGGTTTCGCGGATTTCATCGCCGACGTTAAGTCAGCCCTGAGAGTTGTGGATGGGGTCTCCATGGTGGTTTCCGCCCCTGATGGTGTGGAGGTGCTCACCGAAGAATACTGGAAATTGGCGGAAAAACATGATCTGCCCAGGACAATATTTATAAACAAAATGGATCGTGAAAACGCCGATTTCGAGGGGACCTATGAACAGCTGAAGGAGTCCTTTGGTGGGGGGGTGGTGGCCTTACAGATACCCATGGGTAGTGAGGATGATTTCCACGGTGTTATTGACATTCTCAAGGGGAAAGCCTTTGCTGCCTCTGATGGTAAAGGCCTGCAGGAACAGGAGGTACCCAGTGAGTTTGCGGACAAGATTGATGAGTACAAGGAAGATCTCATAGAAGCAGTGGCAGAAAACGATGATGAGGTATTGATGAAATATCTCGAGGGGGAAGAGCTTACAGACGAAGAGATCAACAGCTGCCTCAAGGAAGGAATTATTAACGGTACGGTATTCCCCGTTCTCTGTGGTTCAGCTGTAAAAAATATTGGTGTTGACCTGCTTCAGGGTTTCATTGCTGAATACATGCCCAACCCCAGAGATGTGAGTGAAGAGAAGGACCTGGACGACAAGCCCTTTGCCGGTCTTGTATTCAAAACCCTCTCCGACCCATATACAGGTAAGGTGAGCTTCATCAGGGTATTCCAAGGTAAGTTGACCGCGGATAAACCTCTTTACAATCCCAACCAGGAAATTGAAGAAAAAATTGGACAGCTGCTGATTATGAGGGGGAAAAACCAGGAGCAGGTGGATGAGGTTCTTT
>JAAYRB010000145.1 GCA_012519005.1 Clostridia bacterium | reverse complement strand
CTGAATTTCTTACCCGCTTTTGCGTTTCCACTGTTCAGTTTTCAAAGACCTGCTCTTCTTTTCCGCTGCGTCTTTGCAGCATCTTCTATCTTAACATCCCTCTGCCGCTTTGTCAAGACCTTTTTTCTGATCTGCCGAAGCAGCAAGATACATTGTACTATCTCAGCGGCATTGTGTCAATGTTATTTTATGGGATTTCGCCCCGCAATCCATGTTCTGCCAGATTGCCGCTGGGGCAATTAAAAATATATCATACTTACGACTTACTTGTCAAGACCTTAGATTAAATCCATCGGTGTAAACCAATTATGAGATCAAGGTATGCCCTGTATGTCCCCATAAGCCTTGGCGAAGCCAATTACAAATTATATATTGATATCATACTATGATTGATCATTATAATCTGGTTCCTGCTGTTCCAAAGTAAAACATTTGATTGATTATTAATATACACCCTTGGACATGGGTTGTCTACTCCTATTTGAATTATATTCTACAAAAAAAGTAAGACCACCGTGGGCATATACTAAAGCAGCCCCGGTGGCATCAAAAATCCCGCCGCCAATATCCAACTCCTTGCAGTCCACGACATTCATCTTGCTGCTATATATATGTACGGAGACAATCTATCTTTACTTGAAGTTGTATTCCGTGACTATTTTCTCTCTTCCTGTAACCTGATCAAGGAAGTATTCATAGAAAGAGATGCCTAAAAATGAACCGCAAATATTATAGATATTCTCAAATCCCATGCCCTGCAAGGCCATGACCGCATTGTAGCTCCTTTGTGATGTACGGCAGTACAGGTACACGGGCTGATCCCTTGGAATTTCGTCCGCCCTTTCCCTTATCTCACCCAAAGGTATATTTACAGCATTTCTGATATGTCCCTTTTCAAAGGCGGCCTTTGGCCTAACATCAACTATAAAGGCATTTTTCTCTACCAATTCCCTGACCTCAGTCAACCGCACCTGCCTGAAACGTCCGTACAGGGTATTCAAAGCCACTAGGGCTGCAAGGTTCACCACATCCCTTGCTGTGCCAAAAACCGGTGCATAGCAGAGCTCCAGCTCCTTAAGATCTTCCAAGGTTCCGCCCATGGTTATCATGGTGGCTATTACATCTATCTTTTTGTCCACATTGCCTTTACCCACCGCCTGGGCGCCCAGTATTTTCCCTGTGGGGTATTCATAGATCAGCTTAAAATGTAGGGGGTTACTGTCGGGGAATATATTCACCTTGTCGGAAGGGATGATGTAAACAAAATCATATGAAATACCTGCATCTTTCAATGCCTTTTCATTTAGTCCCGTGGATGCAGCATTTAGATCAAAGATTTTTACTATAGATGAGCCGATGACACCTTTGTTGTTATGGGGAATGCCGTAAATGTGATCCACTGCTGATCTGGCCTGCCTTAGTGCAGGCCCTGCCAAGGGAAGGTGGACTTTTCTTTTATCTATGGATCGGTAAACCTCAACTGCATCACCCACTGCGTAAATATCTTCATCGCTGGTCATATAATTATGGTCCACCTTTATAGCCCGCGTCTCACCTATTTCCAAGCCCGCATCCTTTGCCAATTTTGTTTCCGGTGCAACTCCGATGGCCATTACCACAGCCTCCGCCTCTACTTTTTGGCCGGATTTCAGCTCAACGGAATCTTCTCTAATTTGAACCACTGCGTCATCTAAGATTAAATTGATCCCTTGATCATGAACCTCCTTGTGCAAAAGCTGTGCCATATCATAATCAAAGGGTGCCATAATCTGGCTCATAGCTTCTATGAGACTGACATTTTTACCGGCCAATCTTAGGTTTTCTGCAACTTCAACCCCGATGAAGCCTCCCCCTACCACGGCCACATCATTTATATTATTATCATCAATGTAGTCCTTGATTTTTCTTATATCCACCACATTTCTTACAGTGAAAACATTGGGACCATCTATACCCTTGATGCTGCGGGGCAATATTGGGTTGGCACCGGGGCTCAGGATGAGCTTGTCATAGCTCTCTTCGTATTCCTCCCCGGTCTCTAAGTCTTTTACCACAACTTTTTTTTCTGTTCTTTTTATTTGCACGACTTCGCTGTTTACCCTTGCTTCAATATTGTAATCCATTTTAAACTGCTTAGGCGTCAGCATCAATAAATCATCGCTGCTTTCAACAACCCCGCTTAGATAGTAGGGAAGCGAGCAGTTGGAAAAAGAAACATGGGGGCCCCTTTCAAACATTATTATTTCCGCGGACTCGTCCAGCCTTCGGGCCCTAGCCGCAGCGGATGCACCACCTGCTACTCCACCAACAATTAAGATCCTTTTATCATCTTCCACGGTTTTATTCCTCCCTTTGCCCAAATTTTTCATCAAAATGCCTTGTAAATCAACTTATCCATTTAAAGCCCACCTCATCATGAAAAACGGTCAGCATCTTAAACCCCCTATAAACAAACACAAACCTCCTTTTTGATTTAATCACTCTTAAATCATTTCGGAGGTTTGCCAGCTTGTTCCTTTATTTATCAATTATTAGTTATGAACATATTCGCATATCCCAGTCCGAGGGCTCTATTTTTCCTTCCTCTCAATTACAATGGCGCAATCTGGACACACTCTCTGGCACATCTTGCAAGCTATACAGGGTCTTCCGTGACCAGATTCCACTACGGGAGTCCCGAAAACACCCAATTCCTTAGCCCAACCAATGGTATCCGTGGGGCATTTTTCAATACAGAGCCCGCAGCCCTTGCAAAGAGCAGGGAATAGATGAAAGATCCCCGCCCCATCCTCCTTGGTAATTGCCTTAAAAACAACTGTCAATTTACTGACCTCCTTGGCAGGAATAAACCAGTATGGGTTATATGCTTACTCGTTTGCGGCCAATTCTACGCCAATCTCCAGAGCTTCGAAGTTCATGGTTCTAAGGTCCGGATTTTTTTCAAATATATAGCCCAACCTGTTCTCAATTTCCTTTTTAATCTGATCCACTTTGACCACATTTGTTATACCCACAATTGTCCCCATCATCAAGACGTTAAAAACCTTGGGATGGAGCTTCTCTCTGGCTATCTTGACTGCAGGAATACCCATAGTTTTTTTGTATTCACTGGGGAACTCCCCTTCAGCATCCTCTATGTCATCTTCGTAGATAAATAGGGTTTCGGGTCCACAATATTTTGAAATCCTCTGTATAGAACGCCGGCTGAATGCCACGGCAATATCAGCGGTCTTGAACTTGGGAGAGCTGATGGGCTCATCAGATATTTGAACAAAGGCCACAGAAACGCCCCCCCGCTGCTCTACCCCAAAGTTAGGGAT
>JAAYRB010000019.1 GCA_012519005.1 Clostridia bacterium | reverse complement strand
TGACGGGAGTTGAACCCGCGATCTCCGGCGTGACAGGCCGGCATGTTAGACCACTACACCACAGCTCCACCTCTGGTGGGCGGTACAAGACTTGAACTTGTGACCCCCTGCTTGTAAGGCAGGTGCTCTCCCAGCTGAGCTAACCGCCCAAGCGTCCGGCAATATAAGATTATAATGGGAACTAACGAAAAAGTCAAGCCCTTTCATGAAGTTCTTTTCTTTCCTTAATTCCCGTATCTTGAATGACAAAGAAATTATACCATGGTCAGTATAAATAGTCAAACTTTTGGTCATTTAAAATATTTATTATGAAGCGAGTTAATTCACGCGCCCCTGGGTCCTGCTGTTTTCCTGGCCAAAAAATCCTAAGGGATAATCACTGGAGTTTTTCTCCTGATATATTTCATTTATTTCAGACAGTATCATCCCAAGGAATACCAAAGCTGCGCCCCACACCCCCTTTACTCCGATAACCTCGTTAAGCAGGAGATAGCCAAAAACCCCGGCAAAAACAGGTTCTAAGGAAAATATAACAGCTGTGTGAGCAGGAGTAGTATGCCGCTGCATACTGCTTTGAATAAAAAATGCCAGGGCGGTTGCAGGGATTGCGGTGGTGAGAAGACCAACCCAAACCGCGCCTGTAAAGACCACAGGGATATGTGATTCGAACAACAAGCTGGCAATGCCGCTGAACAGTGCCACCGATGCTATTTGTATGCTTGCCAGTACGGTAGCATCAATCTTCGGTGCATAATGCCCCAGGATCACGATATGTAGGGCAAAGAAAAAGGCACAGGACAGCACAATTAGATCCCCTGTATTATAAATATAACCATCCTGCAAGCAGAGAAAGCCCAGCCCAACACCGGCACTTATGGCACCAAGAATCACCAGAAAATGAGGAGAGGTTTTGTTGAGAAAAGCGTATATCAAGGGTACAAGTATCACTGACAATCCGGTAATGAATCCTGCATTGGAGGCAGTGGTATACTGCAGCCCTATTGTTTGAAAAGCATAACCTAAAAACAATAACATCCCCAAAACAATACCGGAGAAAAGGGTTTTAATATCTGTTTTTATTAGTTTCTTAAAGCAGAAAACCGCCATAAATACGAAAGCCAGAGCAAACCTGATGGCTATAAATGTGTAGGGGGCCATATCTGCAATTGCATTTTTTACTGTGACAAAAGTCAGTCCCCAAATCAATGCTACGGATAGAAGTGATAAATCAGCCTTTATCCTATTGTGATTTTTAGACTCCAAAGAAAAATCCCACCCATATTATATATTTTTATGCTACAGTATTTTGCTCAAAAAAGCCTTGGTACGTTCATGCTGGGCGTTATTAAATATTTCAGCGGGTGAACCTTCTTCTACGAATAAGCCTTCATCCATAAAAAGCACGCGATCGCCAACCTCCCGTGCAAATCCCATCTCATGGGTTACCACTGTCATTGTCATTCCTTCTTTAGCCAAGGTTTTCATGACGCCCAAAACTTCCCCAACCACCTCGGGGTCCAAGGCGGAGGTAGGCTCATCGAACAACATAACCCTAGGCTTCATTGCTAGGGCCCGGGCTATGGCAACCCTCTGCTGCTGCCCACCGGATAGTTGGTCAGGGTAGGCATCCCTTTTGTCGCTTAATCCAACCTTGTCAAGCAGCTCCTCAGAGATCTCAAGGGCCTCTTTTTTCGGGGTTTTACGAACCTTCAGCGGCGCAAGCATTATATTTTGTACGGCCGAAAGGTGGGGGAATAAATTAAATCTCTGGAACACCATCCCCACCTCCCTCCTTACCTGATTTATGTCCGTTTTCTCCCCGGTAACCTGTATATTATCAATGATAATTTCACCAGAAGTGGGCTCTTCCAATCGATTGAGACATCTAAGAAAGGTACTCTTGCCGGAGCCGCTGGGTCCAATTACACATACAACTTCCTGCTCTTTGATGTGGCAGCTGACTCCTCTAAGTACTTCGAGATTACCAAATTTTTTATGAAGATCCTTAACGATTATCACCGGTTTGCAATCTCCTTTCAGTATAGTTTACAAAAAGGGCAATAGTACTGGTCAAGATGAGATATAGCAGAGCCACGCTGAACCAAATCTCAGCAACCCTAGGGGTCTTGCCCATGATCAATCTACCCGTGGTCATGAGTTCCTCTACGGCAATTATAGATACTAATGACGAATCCTTCAAGAGCGCAATAAACTCATTGCCCAGTGGGGGAATGCTAACCTTTACAGCCTGGGGTAATATAATATGGCGCATAGATTGTCCCCAGGTCATCCCAAGTGACCTTGCGGCCTCCATCTGTCCCCTATCTATAGATTGTATGCCGGCACGAAAAATCTCTGACACATAGGCCCCGCTGTTTACTCCTAGGGCCGCGATACCCGAAACCAGCGCAACGGGAATATAGCCAAAGATAACCGGTAAGGCGTAATGAATGATAGCAATCTGAACAAGAAGTGGGGTCCCTCTAAAAAAATCCACATATAGTTTAGCAATCAAATCCAGAGGCTTTATTTTTGAAATCCGAAGTAGGCTAGATACCAAACCCAGTACGATCCCGATTCCAATACCCACTACTGTCAATTCCAATGTTAAAATAGATGCTTTCCCTAGTTTTGGCAATATTTCTAAAACAAAGTCCCAGCGCATTACCTTTTTCCCTCACTTCCTCTGAGCTAGATCAAGTTATTAAGAAAAAATGCGTCAGCGACTGCGTGACGCACTGATAATACCCTATATCCTTTTTGCTTTTATTTTATTGCATCCCTGCATCCAAGTCTATTCCCCTATATATTTTTCGTAAATCTCATCATATGTTCCGTCCTCTTTTACAAGCTTTAGCCCCTCATTGATTTTATCAACCAGACCCTGCCTGCCTTTTTTGATGGCGATTCCATAGTTTTCAACTTCAAAATCATCAGTCACAGTTACTATCCCAGCCTCAGGATTGTGTTTTATGTAGTTGAATACCACAGGAGCGTCCGCTACAACAGCCTTTACCAGACCATTAGTTAGGTTTATTAGGGCATCAGGAGTTGTAGGATATTTCTTGATGTCACCATCATCCATTCCCTCCACTTCCTCTACAGCAAAATGACCCGTTGTGTTCTGCTGTACACCCACTGGTTTGCCAACAAGGTCCACTAATCCTTCAATGTCAGAACCCTCTTTAACTGCAATTATCTGGGTAGCCTCGAAATATGGATCACTGAAATCAACTTCTTTAAGTCTATCTTCAGTAATTGTCATGGAAGAAATGATACAGTCAATATCACCGGATTCAAGGGCGGCAAAAATCCCATCCCAGTCCACATGCTTTACCTTAACATCAATACCCACATGCTCCCCAATAGCCCTGATCAAATCCGCATCAAAACCCAAAACCTCGCCATCTTCCACATATTCCATGGGTGCATAGGCAGCATCGCTTCCCACAACTATTTCAGTGGGGACCTCTGCCTCGTCAGATTCCTGCCCCCCATCCCCACCGCCGCACCCAGCAGCGCCCAACATCAAACCAAAAACAAGTAAAGCCGCAAGTACAACACTAAACTTCCTCATTGGTTTACTCCTCCTCCATATATTCTTTTTTGTTAATGTATGATAATTAAGCTGTCAGAATAATTATTCGCATTTGAACTCATATATCCTTCTATTTTCGAAGGAATATGCTCCATAAAATTAAAGGAATAAAAAGGAAGGCCCTAGGGTTCCATCAAAAAGGCCTTCAAATCCGTATAGCAATGGGGGACATTGGGATAATGTACCTTAATCCCCCGAATAGTTAAACATCACTTACTATTTAAGCACTTCAAGTCCCGGAGAAGGCAGAACACCGCCGGCAAAAATCTATTGCTCATCCATTTCAGGAATCAATCTTTCCGCTGTTTGACCTACACCAAAGCAGCCCTTGTTACCTGCAACGGCATATACAACAGATGTCAAGCCAATAGGGGTATCAATGTTGTCAATGGTAGTAATTTGTTTGAGCTTATATTTTTCTAGACTAGAGAAAAGGGAGTCCTCCTCCTCTCCTGCAGCAACAAATACACCATGATCCATAAAATATTCCGCCAGAGGTAAATTGTAATACTCCACCACATGCTGTATATTGTCTTGTCCACCATCCAATATGATCACAGAATCTATATCCTGCCCCAGCTCCCCATTCACATTTAAAAAACCACAATCGATCAATTTGCTTGCGGTGACCATATCCTCCCCATTATATATAATACCGCCCATCTTTACGGCGGCTTTCGTATATAGCTCCCTTGTCGGCAAGGGTTTTTCGGAGGCATCACCCTGGATTATCATTCTCCAATTGGGAGTAGATTCCCAATCCAAGATAATGGTACTGCTGACTTCAGCCCCGGACATATTTAGAACCTGTACCACATTATCGGCCAAACCTTGGGCATTGGTTTCGATCACTGCAACTTTTTTTCCTTCCAGCTGACCACCAACAATAAGGGGAAGAACCTGAACGCCAAAGCTCCTATATTTTTCTATAGAGGCCTTTAGTTCCGCTGTTTCTTGCTGTGTGATTTTATTCTGCTCTCTTAGCAAATTAAACTCCTGCTCTAGGCTTGCAACAACTTCCTTTTGTTGTTCCACCAAGATATCGTTGCCTACCAGATTGCTTCCTATAAAAAGACCCAAAGCCAATGCACAAAATATTGCGATGATGGATACTAGATGATATTTAACATCAATCAACTTCAAAAACCCCCTTTAACAAGGAGTCATATTTACTAAAATCATTATAACAGCTTTCCAAAAGGCTGTATGTTTACCTCAAGTAAGCAATCAGGTTTATGTTCGCTGCCTACATCAAAGACAAAGCCGCTATCCCTTGTACCCAGGCAGCTGGATCAGAGTATTTTTTCAAGCCTATCGCCCGGAGTGACTCCCGGCAGGCGGCCCCTTTTGGCAATAGGCCTACCATCAACCTCTTTTATATCCATTGTCATATCAATGGGAGGTGCGGCGGATATGTAGCTGCCCACGCCAAAGGCATCTGCCCCTGCATTTACAAAAGATTTAATCCTCTCAGGGGTGAGCCCCCCAGAAACAAAAATTTTAACATGTCCATGTCCTGCAAGGTCAAGACGATGCCGCACCTCTTTGATCAGGCCCGGTGTTACGCCCCCTCTTTCTTTTGGTGTGTCCAGCCTAACACCGTCCAGATCCCGGCCAAGTTCTTCCGCAACTCTCAATGTTTCCTCCACTTCATCTTTGAAGGTATCCACCAGCATCACCCGAAGCGAATCTTTCGGCATGAATTTATTATATGCCTTTGAGGCCTCCACAGTATCACCTACAATTAGAAAAAATGCATGGGGTACTGTACCTGATGGTTCCATCCCAGCAATTTTTGCCCCCAATATACAGCTGGCACCCTGGGCACCTCCAATAATGGCACATTTCTCCATAACCGGTGCCACGGCTGGATGAACATGCCTTGCCCCAAAACAGAAAAAGGGCTTGTCCCCGGCGGCTTCCTTTACTTCTGCCGCTGCAGCTGCCCATCCCGAGGAGCTGGCCAGAAAACCCAGCATGGCTGTTTCGTATATACCGAAATCATCATAGAGGCCTTTTACTCTCACAACAACCTCGTTTTTCTCAAAGGAGGTACCTTCCGGTTGTGCCCAAACCTCCACACCTCTGCCTCTTAACAAGGCTAACATTTCATGGAGCCCAGCCAGTGTACCGGAACGCTGCGCGAAAATTTCAGCCACTACAGGAGTTTTTCCAACCCCCAGCTTGTTCAGTGTTTCCTTAGCGCGAACAAAATAAATATCTGTGGTTAAACCTGAAAGTATTTCTCCGTGTTCCGCCGAGTAAAACATTCTGTTTTTATCTAGCTCCAGCTGCTTTACTTTTTTAACGGTACTCAGTAATTCCCTGTCCACCTGATTATCCCCCATTTCCGCTTCATAGATCAATTTATACCTTTTGTAATCCCGGAGAACCCTCTTTACGAACTGCCGGGTCTCGGTAAATGGGATTTGATCCACCATACCTTCTTCCCCAATCCAATTGTCTTCCCTTATCCACCTGTTCACATTACCCCTACCGGCGTTGTATGATGCTAGAATAAGGTAAAGGTTTCCGTTGAACTCGCTGCCCAAATTGGAAAGATACCAACAACCCAGCATAATATTGTATTCTGGGTCATAAAGCCTTTTAATCTCGAAATTAATATTTAACTGTTGGGCTGCCCACCTACCTGTTTCGGGCATCAACTGCATCAGGCCGATGGCACCCTTGCTGGACTCCGCATCAGGGTTGAACTTACTTTCCGTCCTAATCACTGCGGCTGTCAGAAAGGGGTCAACTTTGAACTGGTGCGAATACCTTACCACATGATCTCTATATGGCAATGGATACAACAGTTTCCATACCAGTTGGGAATGCAGCAGGACAGATATCAGCGCCAAAATAAAGATGAGTGCCAAAAGAATTTTTCTTATACTGACTAAACGTATCAGCATGATTACACTCCATGAGCTGCTTTTATTACAATTTTATGAAAAGTATAAATTATTATCATGAATTCAGGAAAATCTTTGCCGCCAAAGTCTCATTACCTGATCACGCAGTTCCTCTATATTGCCAGTATTATATATTACCTTGTCCGCATGTTCCAATTTTTTGTCCGAGGGAATTTGGGATCTTATTCTTTTTAGAGCCTCTTCTCTGCTGAGACCATCTCGCCGCCAAAGCCTTTTTATACATTTATCTTCCTGGGTCCATACAACCCATAATTCATCTACCAGATCTTTCATATCCATTTCAATTATCAACGCAGCCTCCAATACTACTACTGCATCATGGTGAGAAGCTTCAATCCTTTCCAGTTTTTTTTCAATCCTTGCGGCGATTCTTGGGTGTGTTATATCATTTAGCCTTTGCAGCTCTTTTTCATCACTGAATACTCTCTGGCCCAATTTTTTTCTATCAATTTTTCCATTCCTGCCCATTATCCCCCGTCCAAAGCGGCAAATTATCTCTTTATAAGCCTCTTCCCCTGGTTCCAGTATTTCATGTCCAACCTTATCCGCATCTATAACATACGCCCCTAAATCCCTAAGTATTGAGGAAACGGTGCTTTTACCTGAAGCAATACCACCAGTCAATCCAATAACCAACAAGCGCACCACACCTCATTTCTGACAACAGGAGCAAAAATAGGTGGATCTCCCACCCAGTTTCATCTTAACTATTTCCGTACTGCAGTAAGAGCAAGCCTTGCCTTCCCTACCATAAACCTTGAGTATATTTTGGAAATCACCGGAGTTACCTTCCCCATCCACGTAATCCCTAATGGATGTTCCCCTATGCTGAACAGCCTCTTTTAAAACCTCAACAATGCTGGCATGTAGTTTTTTTACCTCCTGGGCAGTAAGTGTATTGGAGGCCCTTTCAGGGCTGATGGCTGATCGGAATAAAATTTCATCGGCATAGATATTCCCAATACCCGCAATGAAACATTGATCCATGAGCATGGGCTTGATTCTTTTACGCCTATTAGCCAGCAGTTCTGCAAGCCTATCCTCCGTAAAATCAGGATTCAACGGCTCCATACCAAGGTTTTTTAGGTCATAACAAGTTTCCAGATCCTCTTCCCCTACTAAGCGGATAGTCCCAAATTTGCGTATATCCATATAATGAAGCTGGGATCCATCCTTAAAGCTGATGACTAAATGGGTATGCTTGGAATAAGAAGTACTGTCTGTTCCATCAGTGACAAAGACCAGCCGTCCTGTCATCCTGAAATTTATGACCACGACTTTTTTGTTATCAAGTTTCACCAGCAGATACTTTCCTCTTCTCCCCAAATCATGAATACAGGAGCCCACAATTCCCTCAATAAACCCCCTGGGCTCGTCCGGGTTGACCAGGCTTGGTAGGAAAATCTCCACCTGGCAAATTTCCCTCCCCATAATCTTTTCTTTTAGTGTTCTCCTGATCGTTTCAACTTCCGGCAGTTCAGGCAATGATTACACTCCCTAAATCCTATTTAAGCTCTTTCATTTCGTACCAATTGGTGCCTTGTTTTATATCCACAACCAAGGGCACATCAAGCTTGAAGTTATTTTCCATGCAATCTTTTACTACATTGGCGGCCTCTTCCAATTCATTTTTGGGGACCTCAAAAATCAGCTCATCATGCACCTGAAGGACCATTTCTGTATCCAACCCCTGTTCAGCCAATTCGGACTCCACAGCAAGCATGGCAAGTTTGATAATATCCGCGGCACTGCCTTGGATAGGGGTATTCAAGGCAGTTCTCTCCCCAAAATTCCTGACACTTCTGTTAGGGCTAAAAATATCCGGTAAATAACGCCTTCTGTTTAAAATGGTTGTTACATATCCATTTTCCCGGGCACTGGCGATACTCTTATCCATATACTTTTTCACCCCGGGATATCTGTTGAAGTATAAATCAATAAATTTCCCGGCTTCATTCCTGGATATGCCTAAATCCCGGGCCAAACCAAAATCACTTATGCCATATATAATACCAAAATTCACTGCCTTGGCTATACGCCTCATATTGGCATCCACATTATCCTCTGCTGTATGCATTATTTCAGATGCTGTTCTTGTGTGTATATCTTTACCTTCAAAAAAGGCTTCCATTAGATTTTCATCCTTGGATAAGTGGGCCAACACTCTTAATTCAATTTGTGAATAGTCCGCCGCCAAAAACAACCTTTCCCTGTCCTTGGGGACGAAGACTTTGCGGATCTTACGGCCCATCTCCATCCTTACAGGTATATTCTGCAAATTAGGCTCGGTGCTGCTTAACCTCCCAGTGGAGGTTATAGTCTGGTTAAAAGTAGTGTGAATTCTACCTGTTTCCTCGTCTATCAGTTTGTAGAGCCCATCCACATAGGTTGATTTCAGCTTTACCATTTTCCTGTAATCCAAAACCCAATTGATAACCTCATGTTCTGGGATCAAATCTTCTAGTACGGATGCACTGGTTGAATAGCCTGTCTTTGTCTTTTTCCTGGCGGGGAGTTTGAGTTTATCAAAGAGTACCTCCCCCAGCTGCTTAGGGGAATTTATATTGAACTCCACACCGGTCAGTCGATGTATCTCCTTTGTAACCCCATCTATTTTTTCCCCCAGTTCCTGGGACATTTCATGAAGTATTTCTGGATCCACCTTTACCCCCCGCATCTCCATCCTTGCTAAGACGCGTGAAAGAGGAAGCTCAAGATCGCAATACAGCCCCAACAATCCAAAGGCTTTTAATTTTCCTGTCAAAACTTCCCTGAGTTTCAAAATAAACTGTGCATATTGAGCCGCTCTTGTGGCGAGATCTTCCGAATCTACCACTGGCTGATCCATATACTCCATAATTAGACCCTGCAAATCATATTTGGAAGCTGATGGATCTAACAGATATGCTGCAATCATAGTATCATCCAAAACAAACCCCATGTCTATCCCTTTTCTAGCCAAAACCTTTCTCAGCAGCTTACTGTCATGCAGCACTATATCTGGTTTTTCACTTTCGAAAACCTGGCGTAAAATCCCCAGCAGTACATCTTCATCCCCTTCATCAAAATTTATTACGTACGCCCCTTTATCTGTGGCTATACCCAGGTACAGTATCCTGGTTTGCATATTGGGATTCTCTTCCTTGTATATAGGATGAAGGGCGGCAACCTGGCAATCCAAAATTTCCCCAAGGCTGCTGCGGAAATCCGCCTCTTCCCTTATTTCAATGTAGTCCTCTGCTGCCTGATCAAGGGACAATCCCTCACTATCCGCTGCTTTTCCCATATCTTCCAGGACCTCTTTAGTAAGCCGTTTAAAATCCAGCTTATCAAAAATCTTCAGGAGTTGATCATAATCCGGTTCCCTGTATTCACACGCCAGGGGCCCCTCATCCACTTGAACATTCCTATCAATTGTCACCAACCGTTGGCCTAAATAAATTTCATCCTTGAATTCCCTTAGTTTTTCTGCCATTTTTTTAGATGAAAGTTGATCCAGATTGTCCATTAGATTTTCAATGGTTTCATATTCCTTGATCAACTTGGTGGCTGTCTTTTCCCCTATACCAGGCACACCGGGAATATTGTCGGAAGGGTCCCCCATAAGGGCTTTTACATCTATCAACTGCCGGGGGCTCAGTTGGTATTTTTCTTTTATTTCATTTAGATCGCAGGAGGCTATTTCCGTAATGCCTTTTTTTGTCACCATGACTCTGGTATGGGGGGTTACCAGCTGAAGAGCATCATGATCGCCAGTGACAATTGTACTTTCCAGGCCATCCTCTTCCGCAAGCCTGGCTAAAGTCCCCAATATATCATCCGCTTCATAACCCTCATGTTCATATATTTTTATATTCAAGGCTTCCAAAATATTTTTGATTAGGCCGAATTGGGGCCGGAGCTCCTCTGGGGTGGCCTTACGATGTGCCTTATATTCCTTAAATTCATCATGTCTGAATGTCCTGCCCTTGTCGAAGGCCACGGCAATATAATCCGGCTTTTCTTCCCTTAGGAGCTTAAACAACATATTTGTAAAACCTAAAACAGCATTGGTAAATACTCCTTGGCGGTTACTTAGCAATGGAAGTGCGTAAAAAGCCCTATGTATCAAGCTGTTCCCATCTAAAACAAAAAATTTTTGCATATCATACACCTCTCAAACGATTTATTCTTTAGCCATCATTATTATTAACAATGTTTAAATTAGGAATGGATAAATATAGGGGTGATTGTGATAGGTTGAGTTCAGTTCCCAACTCCCTAGAGAAATCCCTAACTTTGGAAGCAAGGTTTTTCGTCTCCTGATTCTCTTGGAAATTAGGCTGAGAATCATTGATTATCAAGGGATAGAGCCTTGCATCTATTATACCAAGTTTATTCAAGCGTATCCCAAGCATTAGGCCCTCCCGGGTAGCTTGCGACCAGTTTTGATCGAAGATAAAATTACCAAGGCTGTAGGCAATAATACCTTGGTTATATACTTCCAGTCCTTGCACCACATGGGGATGGTGTCCAATGATTAAATCCGCCCCGGCATCAATGAACTGGTATGCTTCACTTCTCTGTTTATCTGTGGGTCTGTGGGAGTACTCAACCCCCCAGTGTAGGGACAGGACAACCGTATCCACCCTTTCCCTTAACTCTTTTATATCTTCCAAGATTAGCTCTACATCATACGGCGCCACGCCGGGCTCCGCGGTATCGGCCTGGAACATAACGGGTTTTTGGTAGCTCCAAAAAATATCGGCCATCTCCGTGTAGGACAAAAAGCCAATTCCCATGTCGCCCACTTCCATTATTACAGGATCCCGAGCAAAATCTAAGTTGGCCCCACCGCCCACATGCCTGATACCCTCCTGACGTAGGTATTCCATGGTATCCAAAAAGGCATAAGTATCATAATCATAGGCATGGTTGTTGGCAATACTCAGAATATCAAAACCAGAATCCTTCAATTTTCCTGTAACTTCTGGTGATGCCCTGAACCATATCCCTTTACCTGGAAGAGGAACACCCCGCTTTGAAATGGCACATTCTAGATTTCCGAAGGTTATGTCTGCTCCATTGAGCCTTTCTTCTACTTTCAAAAAAGGGTAATCCACACCTCTGCTGTTCATCAAGCTCCCGACTTTTCTTGCCAACATGATATCCCCCACGGCCAGCATTTTTAATTCCCTGGGAACAGGATTCTTTTCCTCTTTTTCCCCCTTTGATGTTTCAACTGCCGCCGGGTTTTGGGAGGAAGCCTTTTCAAGAGTAGAATATAGGAAAACTCCTAGGCCTACTAACAGAACTCCCACCATTGCTGTTAGCCAAAAAGAATTCTGATGATTGATTTTATTATCTTTTTCCCTCAATTTTGAGCTCCCCCTTTGCCAATAAATAATAAAAAAGGAGTAGAAATTCCAAACATTACATATTTCTTGGGAGTCCCCTAACCTCCTTTAATTCAATCAAAACAAGACCCACAAACATCTGGGTTTTCTGGAAAATCCTTGTTCATAAAAACAACCCCTGCTGTGCTATACTTAAATTAGGTGAAATAAATATAATACAAGAAAGAAGGTTAATTTGTTTGCTTATCTCCCATCAAGAGATATTATTAAGGTTATTCATATCCATGCTGGTGGGCTCTATGCTTGGTTATGAAAGAACCAAGGCTAAAAAACCAGCAGGGATAAGGACCCATGCACTGGTCAGCCTAGCCGCAACAATGATTTCTATAGTATCCGCCTATGGTTTTTACGAATTCCGCAACCTCGCCGGCTACACCATGGATCCCGCACGGCTTCTTGTAGGAATTATTACAGGAATAGGTTTTCTAGGGGCCGGCATAATATGGAAGGACTCAAACCATGGTGATGTCCGGGGTTTGACCACCGCTGCTAATATATGGGCCTCGGCTGGGTTGGGAATCGCAACTGGATTGGGTCACTACTTCCTGGTTCTGAGTACAGTGTCCTTCATGCTGCTGGCTTTAAGAGTATCCACCATTCTTATAAAAATTGGAATTCTAAAGCATGATGAGGAAGACATGAGAATCTTTGACAGCACAAGAGATTAGGTGGCTGTCCATTAAAAAAATAAGACAACAAATGCACCCCCCCCTCATTATTATTTCGAAAAACCATTGAAACGGCCCAACTATGGCCGCAATTTCCCTATTTGCTCTCGATTTGCTGCCGGCTGCTGCCGGATCAATAAAAAAGCCCCCTATTTAACAAAAAATAGAAGGCATCATTCAACTGAATATTATTTTTTACCTTTATCCCATCAGCTGCAGCTAACTTGGTTCGTCTACAAGAAAATATTATGTAACTCAGCAGCAAATTATCTAACTACCCCCTACCGCATTCATCATGATAGCGATGTTCTTGACATACAGAGCCGGAAAATTCCAACCTTCCTTTTAGATAATCTGACACAACAGTTTCCGCTTCCCCTTTGACCCCTATCACCACCTGGATCCCCTTATCATTGAAGATATCCACTGCACCACCACCCATACCTCCCGAAACCACCACATCTACCCCTAAGTCATTTAGGAAATTAGGTATGAAACCCGGTTTATGTCCGGGGCTATCGATAGATTGGGTCTTTATGATTTTATCGCCCTTGGTTTCGAAAATGTTAAAATTGCTGCAATGACCAAAATGTTCGGTAACCATATTTCCTTCACTTGCTACCGCAATTTTTTTCATTTAAACTTCCATCCCCTCTGCGATATTTTTTCTATTTTTTGAATCGCCCTGCTTTTTATCATCCTGATCAAATAATATTCTCAATACATTTTGAAGGGTTTTTTTTACGGCCCTCCCCGCCTCACAGTCAATGTCA
This sequence comes from Clostridia bacterium, assembly GCA_012519005.1. Lineage (GTDB taxonomy): Bacteria > Bacillota > DTU086 > DTU086 > DTU086 > JAAYRB01. Next base: position 2,098 of record JAAYRB010000019.1, on the reverse strand, counting down.
ACTATAGTTTCACCTCTATTGACCGCCTTTACCGCCTCTACATCAAAGGGAATCTTACCCACAACCGGCAGCCCCGCAATTCTGCAAAATCCATTTATTTTTTCCGTGATATTGATATTTGAGTCATATTTGTTGATACAGACTGCAATTTTCACTTGAAATATTTCTGCGGTTTTTATTATTCTTTTCATATCACTGATACCAGATAAAGAAGGTTCTGTAACTATCAAAACCATATCCACACCCCTTAGGGAGGCGATAACCGGACAGCCAATACCCGGGGAACCATCAATAATCGCCAAATCTGTCTTGACACCCGCCGTCTTCATCTGTTTTTTAACTTCAGTAACCAACAGCCCCGAATTGCCGCTGCCCATTCTTAGTTGTGCAGTGGAAAATGCTCGCCCATCATCTATGTGCAGCATCAAATCCCCGGCAACGGCTGGTTTAAGGGATATTGCATCATTGGGACATAGGATTTCGCAGACGCCGCACCCCTCGCAAGAATAGTACTCAACCTTGCAGCTGTCATGATCCTTAATAATCGCATGGAATCTGCAATGTTGGAAACACACACCGCATTTCTTACAGAGATCATTGTTTATCTCGGCTTTACACATACCGTAAAAATCCCTGTATATGGGTTCTTGGAAATCCTTTGTAACCAAATGTAAATTAGGCGCATCCACGTCACAATCGGCATAAGCCCTGATTTCAGCAAGTTTTATAAATGCACTGGCAATTGTTGTCTTGCCAGTACCGCCTTTACCGCTGAGAATTAACAGCTGCTTCATGGCACACCTCCCCAAGAACAGTCTTAAGTAAAAGTGAAAACATATCTCCAAAAACCTTTTTTTCTTGCGCAACGATTTTGGCCTCGGAGTTCAATCGACCCAATTCATGGTGGAAGGGTATTCTACCCAAAATCTTAATGCCCTTGTCAATACAAAATTTCTCCGCCGGATTTTCTCCCTTCATGCATTTATTCAGAACGGCCCCATGGGGTTTATCAAAGAGTCTCACCAGGTCATATACCATCTCAAAATTGTGAACCCCAAACAAAGTTGGTTCAGCGACTAATATACAATAATCAGCGTCTCTGACACTTTCCATCACCACACACGAGCTGCCGGGAGGACAATCAATAAAGCACAGCCCCTCCATGGACTTGCTCAGATCCAAAAGCCGCTCAATAATTGGGACACCTGATGCCTCTCCCATATTCAAAATACCTGTCAACACGGTGACATTCTCCCATTTGCCCTTTTCAAGCCCACCAATTGGCTTTTCCTTTTCCGATAAAGCTTTTTCGGGACATAATAAAACACAGCCCCCGCAGGAATGGCAGATTTCCTCGAAAATTAGCAATTTATTGGTGTAGGCCAAGGCATTAAATTTACAGAAGTTCACACATTCACGACAACCATTACATGCTTCAAGATCTACATGGGGTATCTTAATCGTAATTTTTTCCTTTTCCAATTCTTTTGGTTTAAAATAAAGATGACCATTGGGCTCCTCAACATCGCAATCCACATAAGTACATTCCCCTGCCGACGCCGCCAAATTGACAGAAAGGAGTGTCTTTCCTGTGCCCCCCTTCCCGCTGAGCACAGCAATCTTTAAGTTATCCTCTCCCATGGTTATGAAACCCCGCATGTATTTCATTTAGATGGGGGAGTCTGCCTTCCTTAAAAGCATGAATATTTTCATTGATTGAATCATCCAAAACCCCATAGATTTTGATTTTCGCCCCTATAATAACTTCCGCTGCATTTTGGCCGCATCTAGGGGTAATCAGAGCATCTACACCCTCATCCACTATTACCTGAGCCGCTTTAATGCCTGCACCACCCTGAGCAGAAGCAGCTGAATTGTCAATATAAATATTGCTGTCCGTTTCCGTGTCATGAATAAGAAAAAAAGGTGCACGTCCAAAGGATTGACATACGCTTCCAGCGGATGCTCTCTCTTCTACTGGTATTGCAATTTTCATTCAGAAAACCCCCCTACATTTAACAAATTTCAATTTTATATCTAACTTATGGATTGTTTTATTTTCCTGGCAAATATCATCCCCTAAAACGAAAACAGTTAT
>JAAYRB010000018.1 GCA_012519005.1 Clostridia bacterium | reverse complement strand
TTTTAATTTTATTCAAAATGCCGAAAAGGAGATGGCGGAGAACTTTAAGGATGTCCGGGTGGTGGACGTGGATTTGAGGGCCTCGTGGTACATCTGCACACCTGGTAAATGAGTAAGAAATGGGAGGGAGAATTATGGGGGAGATCTTTGACAGTGTGGCGGAAAGGTATGATCAATGGTACAAGAGGGGGGTAGGGGCCCTGGTCCATGAAATTGAGATGGAAATTGTGATGGATTTGCTTCAGCCCAAAGCAGGGCAGTCCGCCCTGGATGTGGGCTGCGGCACAGGGCATTATTCCATAGAGTTGGCCCGTCAGGGCCTTGATGTCAGCGGGTTGGATATCTCCCAGGAGATGCTGTCCTTTGCAAAGGCTAAGAGCCTGGAAGATGATTTGTCGATTAACTGGATCCAAGGGGATGCGGGGAAGCTGCCCTTTGATGAAGGTTCTTTTGATCGGGTCGTTTCAGTCACGGCCCTGGAATTTATGCCGGAGCCTGGCGAGGTTTTGCGTGAGGCGTACAGGGTTTTAAAGCCTGAAGGTAGGATGGTCTTTGCTGTAATCGGGGGAGGAAGCCCCTGGGCGGCACGTTATGAGAAAAAGGCCCGGGATTATGAGGATTCCATCTACGGCAGCGCAGTATTTTACACTGCGGAAGAGATGCTGGCCCTTTTCCCAGAGGTGGAAGGCCGCACCGTGGAGGGTCTGTATTTTCCCCATAGAAAGGGCGATGATTTTGACCGAAAAGAAGCCCTGGCCATGGAAAAGGCGGGAAGGAAGGAAGGCAGGGGGGGTGCCGGTTTTGTGGCGGCCCTTTGGATCAAATAGGTTTATCCGATAAAATCTTGAATAGTATGGAGAAATAGGAATTTACATAGGAACATCGAAAGGGGATTTTGCTCATGCCGGGTTGTATGATACCCTTGATTTTGTTTGTTTTCTTTATGCCCGTCCTGTTTGCAATTGTGTTTTTTAATATTGCTGCCATTTCTTTTACCAAGCTAGGCCTGTCCTCGGGAGGGGCATTGATACTTTTTATGTCCATACTGTTTGGAAGCATGGTGAATATTCCTGTGTCAAGGAAACGTTACTATACTGCTGATTCCACAGAATATCAGGTCCCCTTTTTATTTTACTATCCTCCCCAGGTGAGGGAGAGGGTAATTGCAGTGAATTTGGGTGGGGCCATAATACCCACTGTTTTTAGCCTTTACCTGCTTACAAAGGCGCCCCTTTTGCAAACCATGATTGCCACATTGATAATCGTGTTGGTCTGCAAAAGGCTCGCCCGGCCGGTTCCCGGTGTAGGGATCAAGCTGCCGGCATTTATCCCACCTCTGGTGGCCGCCCTTGTGGCCATAATTTTATCCCCGGGGAATGCCGCCCCGGTGGCATTTATCTCGGGGGTGCTTGGAACCTTGATCGGTGCAGATCTATTGAACTTACATTGGCTGGATGATCTAGGTGCCCAGGTGCTCAGTATCGGAGGTGCCGGGGTTTTTGATGGAATATTCCTTGTGGGAGTGGTGGCTGCGTTCCTCACTTGATTCCCGCATGGTCCTGATGATTGGGATGCAAATGTATCTTTGATTGGCGGAATCGACATGGATTTTCCTTGGGGTTTTCCCCTATAAACTATGGTGGATCGAAAACGATTTTCGGCGTTCAAGAAGTTTTTGCATGGTTTTCACCAAGTGGGGTGTAGTATATGGTGAGGACCTTTCAATAAATTATGAAAAGATGTGATCTGAATTATGGAAGGTTTCACAGACCAGCAGCTGGTTCAAATGACATTGGATGGGGAGTTGGAGGCCTACTCAGTCTTAGTACAAAGATATCAAAAGCAGATCTACAGTCTTACATACAGACTTTCCAATAATCCAGAGGATGCCAGGGATTTTGCTCAGGATGCCTTTATACATATTTACAAGGTTTTGGGCAAATATGACCAAAATCGCAGCTTTTTTTCCTGGATGTACAAGGTAGCCACCAATGTCTGTTACAATAATTTGCGAAAAATCAAAAACAAGCGGGAGGTATCCCTAGATAAAATCATTGAGTTTTCCCCTCTAGTGGGATTAAAGGAGAATCAACCGGAGGAGAACTTTGTTCGTAGGGAGACTCAGGCCTTGGTGCGCAGGGCAGTGACAGAACTGCCTGAGCTGTACCGGGTGCCCATGATACTTCGCTATATGGAGGATTTGACTTATCGTCAGATAGCAGAAGTTATGGACCTGCCGCTCACCACCATAGAAACTAGGCTTTATAGGGGTAGGGCCCTACTGCAAAAGCGTTTGCAGGCCTGGGGGGAAGGAGGTCCAGTGAATGAAGTGTCAGGAAATTAGATCCAAAATATTTGCATATTTAGATGATGAATTGAGCCCAGAAGAATCCCAAAAACTTTACAAGCATTTATCCACCTGCCAGGCCTGTTCCCGATATTTGGATATGGCAAGGGACACGCATAAATTGCTAAAAGTATCCCTCACCCATATGGAACCCCCAAAAAGTTTCACAGAGGATATTATGCGGCGGATTACTGGTGGGGATGACGAGGCGGTGGGAGCCGAGGTTATCTCAGGGGGTGACCCCGCCCTAAACACCGAGGCCGCCCGGGCGAATAAAGGATTTTTCAAGGGCAACCTCATGAAAGGTATTTTCAAAAAAGGCTTTGTGGCCGCTTCTATCGCAATTTTGATTTTAACCGGCGGTGTCAATGTTATGGGCTACGGAGATAAACTCATGGGGGATGGATTTTTCAATATTGGTTTCATGCCCGGAGATAGGGAGGGTGTCTCTGGTTCCCGGTCCTTCAGTCTGTCTGATTTATTCAACCGAAGGGGTGCGGAGAAAAAACAGAATGCCCCCAAAGATAAAGAGGCTCCAAAAACGGAGAAAGACAGGGCAGAAACAGAGAGCAAGGACCCCGCAGGGGAGTCCCAGGAGTCAGAAGCCGATGTGAAAAACAATGTGGAAATTGTTCTGTTTGAAAACCAGGAGGATA
>JAAYRB010000144.1 GCA_012519005.1 Clostridia bacterium | reverse complement strand
GTTTTTCATTATCTCACTCCTTACAATCTTTTCCCCTGAAAGTATATCAAGGATTGCAATTTATAGGAATAGGCCTTACGAAATTACTTTATTCCCGTATTAATTTGCCCCATCAAATTCTGTACAATATCCTCGATGGGCGAGATGCGGCTTTACTATAGAATATATTGGCCCGTGTAGGGTGTTACTTCAGTTAATGTAATTTGGAGCCCTTCGCCTAAAAAGAAACTAAAGCCGCATTAAAATTACACATTACCGTGCCGTTCAAGCATAGGATTTATAAAAAGCTATCTGGGGGGAGAACTGTGATTTGCTCCCATTGCGGCGGCTCGCGTAAGGGAAAAGTGGAGGGTGGATCGGAGGATGAATGCAAATCTTTATTTCATTGTATAGAAAAGGCCAGGGAGGATTGGTGGAATGCTAAAATAATGTTTGAGGAGGCTACCCAAGATGATCAGATTGATTCCCTCATATATAAAATGAATGCCTATGAAAGAAAATATATCTACCTATTAAAGATGGCCAAGGGCGAAAAGTTAAATGTTTTCCCAAAGCTAAGGTAATAGTAAAAATGAAAAGGGAGGAGAATCTCGATGAACGTTGAATTGGGCCAGATATTATTCGGTGTTGCATTTATTTTGTTTTTATTGCTTATTGTTGGCAGGATTTTGGTCAAGCCCTTGAGAATGTTAATTAAACTTATTTTCAATTCCATGTTGGGTCTTTTCATGCTTTTGGGATTCAATATAATTGGAGGGTATTTCGGTATGACCATCCCTATCAATTTAATAACTGTGTTGTTGACAGGCTTACTGGGTTTGCCAGGTCTGATTTTGTTGATTGCGCTGAAGATACTGGGTATATAAGGAAGGGAAAGTATGCTTGACGCTAGAAATACCTTACAGTATACTGAAAAAAATGCCCTAGTTGGTTTTTAAAGCTAAAAGATACATATTTGCTGTCACTGAACCTTTGAATTGGGTGGACTGTATGAATAAAAGGATTATTGAAGCCTATGTTGGTGAATATGCCAGCGGCAAAAGTGAAAATGCGATCAACCGTGCCCTGGAGCTGAATTCCCAGGGGAGAAAAGTAAGACTGGTGGATCTGGATTTGGTTAACCCTTTTTATACCCTGAGGCCTATTAAAAAAGAATTGGGGCAAAAAGGTATTGAGGTTGTTGCTTGGGGGAGGGGAGAAGCCACGGGTTTAGGTGAGGCAGGTTCTCTACTAAAACCTGAAATGAAGTGGGCACTGCATGGGGGAGGTGATGTGGTATTAGATATCGGCTATGGGATTGAAGGGTTGAAGGTCCTGAATCTTATTGAGGGGGCAGCCGAAGATAAATTTTTAAAGGTCTATGTTGTGGTGAATATTGCCAGACCCATGACCGCGGCCGTGGGGGATATTATAGAGTATGTGACCTCTCTTGGGGAGGTTGATGGACTAATTAACAATTCCCACCTCGGGACAGAGACCGATAGAGAGATAATCCATGAAGGTGCATACATAGTATCCAAGGTATCCCAGGAATTGGGTGTGCCGGTTGTTGCCACCGCGGTGGCCAAAGAGTATGCTCATTTAGTAGGTAAAAAAGACCCTATGGGCAATCCAATAAAGATAATAGATCTGTTCATGAAGGATGCATATTGGTAACTCATCCTTTCTCCAACACTCGGAGGTGGTTTTAGTTGGAACAAAAACCAATACAAGGTGAAAAAAAGGTTTTCATGACCGGAAATGAGACTGTGGCATGGGCTGCCCTAGCTGCAAAAGCTGATATTATGTACGGGTACCCCATCACGCCTCAGAATGAAATAATGCATTATTGGACCAGATTGGCACCAAAACACAATAGGAAATTTTTACAGACCGAGGATGAGATATCTGCGGGCTTTACTACCGTTGGCGGAGTGCTGTCAGGAAAAAGAGCCTTTACGGCCACTTCGGGCCCCGGGAATGTATTGATGCAGGATTCCCTATCCATGGCTGAAATGATGCGTATACCTATTGTCATGGTGGTCACTCAAAGAGGCGGCCCTTCCACTGCCACGGTTATTTACTCGCAGCAGGAAACAACCCTCACATGTTTTGGTGGAAATGGAGAGGGTATCAGGGTGGTATATTCAACCGCCAGTCACCAGGAGTTATTTGACTATACTATCAAGGCTTTTAACACTGCCTGGAAGTACCGTTTTCCAACCTTCGTACTGGGAGACGGCTACCAGTCGCAGATGAGGGAGCCATTGAAAATATACGATCCCGACGAGAAAGGTATAGAATTTGTCCCCGCCGTGGCCCAACTGGGCGTGGAAGGGGAGGCCGGGGTGGATCGTGATCCAATTCATTTAAGAAACACATATAATATGGAAGATGAGCTATATGAAGTAGTCCGCGGCCTTGTGGATGATTTTAAAGCTGTGGCTCCGGAGATAGAAGAATATCGCGAGCAGGATGTGGATGATTGCGAAATTCTTGTAGTGGCCCATGGCATTGTTTCCCGGGCGGTGGAGGGTGCGGTACAGCAGCTTCGTAGGGAAGGGATCAAAGCAGGTTCTTTTAGACCCATCACATTGAGACCGTTCCCTGAAAAGCATTTGAGAAGAAATGCAGAGAAAGCAAGAAAAATGCTTATCGTGGAATCAGCTGAAGGGCAGCTGAGGAGATTAGCTGCTGACGCAATTTATGGATGCCAGACACCTATGGAAGGGCTGTTCAGGCCCGGCGAAAGTATAACAGTTGAAGAGGTAGTCCAAGCCGTCAAGGGGCTATTGTAAATCAAGGGGGAAAGATTAATGTCTATTCAACCGCAAATGCCAAGACTATGGCGAAGGGAGACAAAGCCTCACAAGTTTTGCCCCGGCTGTGGGCATCCATTGATTTTGAAGGCCTTGGCTGAAGCCATAGATGAGTTAGGGATTGCAGATCGCACGATCTTCGGATGTGATATTGGGTGTTCCCTGCTTTCATGGGATTTCTTTAATTTAGATACGGTGCAAACCCACCACGGCAGGACCACCCCAGTGATGGTGGGGATTAAAAGGGCCCGCCCGGAATTAATATGTATCGCATATATGGGTGACGGCGGCGGCTACGCCATCGGATCCCAGCATTTAGTCAACTCAGCAGTAAGGAACGAAAACATAATGGCTGTTCTAGCCAATAACACAGTATATGCCATGACTGGCGGACAGATGGCTCCCACTACTATGCCGGATCAAAAAACTGAGACATCACCCTATGGTAGGAATGTAAAGGAAGCAGGCAATCCCACCCAGGGTCCGGAGATGGTGGCGGCAATAGCTTCCCAGGATGCCTATGTGGCCAGGGGCACAATTTCTAAACTGGGCCAATTGAAAAACTTTTTCAAAAAGGGGCTCAAGAACCAGATGGAGGGAAAAGGATTTTCCTTTATTGAAGCCCTTTCCGCCTGTCCAACCAATTGGCGTACCAATGCCGAAGAGACCTGGAATTTTATCGAAAAAGATATGACCAAATATTATACCGTTGGCGAGATCAAGGCACCGGTTCAGGACAAGGAGGGTTAAAATGGCAAAAGGAGCCAGAATAATCATTGCCGGTGAAGGGGGACAGGGCGTTCAGTCAATCGCGCTTATGATTTCCAGGGCCGCTTACGATGAGGGCCGGGAGACGCTGTATAT
>JAAYRB010000143.1 GCA_012519005.1 Clostridia bacterium | reverse complement strand
GATTAAGGATGGAAAGCGAGGTGGGTGTTCATGGCCGGCCACTCAAAATGGTCAAACATCAAACGAAAAAAGGCGAAAGTGGATGCCGAAAGGGGTAAAATATTTACCAAAATTGCTAAAGAAATTTCAGTTGCAGCAAGGGAAGGAGGAGGGGATCCCGCGGCCAATTTTAGGCTTAATGCTGCAATTCAAAAGGCAAGGGAAGCGAATATGCCCAATGATAATATCGAAAGGGCAATTAAAAAAGGGACTGGCGAATTAGAGGGTGTCAACTATGAAACTGTTGTTTATGAAGGCTATGGTCCTGAAGGAACCGCGGTGCTTTGTAATGTGCTCACAGATAATAGAAACCGCACCGCTGGGGAGATCAGATACTTGTTTTCCCGATACAATGGTAATCTTGGGGAAAGCGGCTGTGTTTCTTGGATGTTTGAGCGCAAAGGCATGTTGGTAGTTGATCTAGAGGAAACAGGACAGGAAGAAGAAGATATCCTTCTGATGGCCATTGACCACGGTGCAGAGGATGTGAAAAGCGAAGAAGGCATCTTAGAGATTTATACGGAAGTAGAGTCTTTTAAGGATGTCAAGGATAATCTTGAAAAGGAAGGTATAGAAATATCCAACGCGGAAATAACAATGGTTCCCCAAAATAATGTGGAGATAAGTGAACTTGACACAGCTAGGACAATGGTAAACTTGATGGATATGCTTGAGGATCATGATGATGTACAGGAAGTGTACTCTAACTATGATATTCCAGGGGAGATACTGAGCAAAATAGAATAATCTCATTCCACCCGTATTATACAGCCGGCAATTGGTCATACTTTTAAAAAAACAACCTACTTTAGGGTGGTAATGTTGATGTTTAACAAACATAAATTGAAAAGCATATTAATTATTGTTGGTTTCGTAGTTTTTATCAGCTTCTTTGCCGGATATTATGATCTAAACAGTATTACCAAAAAATGGGGGTTCATGAAACCCGGTATTATACAGAACTTTAGAGGTATCCGAGAAACAGAAAATGAATTAACATCCACAAGGGATGCCGCGATTATAAAGAAAGATGCACAATTATTATACACAACCTGCGGCCACGTTGAACCCCTAAATCTTGGGGATTTAAGCAGCATGTCCTTGGAAGAACTGAAAAATGAGTTTCCCGAGGGACAGGGGTGGGCCGTTAGAAATGATAATGATCAGATCATGATTACGAAGAGTTATAATGCTCTATGCAGCAGCTGCGAAAATAAAAGGCATCTGGGTGCCTTTGGTGATTTTGTTGCCATTATTAAGGGGCCTGTTGGGGTCGAGGGGGATATAGTTGAAGTTACTAATATCAAGATAAATGATCTTCCCCCTCTTTGGCAGGAGCAAATAAGGGAAGGGGAACTTAACTTTACCGATATTCAAAAAATGTTTGAGGCCATGGATTCTCTTGATGAGTACGGGGAGCATTAAATCCCTTTCATACTTTGGCATATCTCAAACAGGAACGGCCTATCGTTATTGCGGGCCGTTTTTGTTTTGTTTGACAGGATTAGTTTTCCTACTGTAGAAATATAGGATGGGAGAGGGGGACATAGATTTGTTGATTATGGGTATTGACCCCGGTATTGCAATAACGGGATACGGCTTGATCAAAGTAAAGAACGGAGTCATGACCTTGGTGGAATTTGGCTGTATACGCACAAGCCCGGACAAGACACTGGAGGTCCGATTGATGAAGGTTTACTCGAGGCTGAGTCAGGTGATGGAAAAAGAGATGCCCAGCTGTACGGTGATCGAAGAAATATTTTTTAATAAAAACACCCGAAGTGCCATGGCCGTAGGGCAGGCCAGGGGAGTATCACTTTTGGCCTCGGCCCACTTAAATATTCCTGTTCATGAATACACGCCGCTTCAGGTTAAGCAGGCATTGGTAGGTTATGGGCGGGCGGGAAAGGATCAGGTTCAAGAGATGGTCAGGCTGTTGTTGAACTTAGAGGACATACCTAGGCCTGACGATGCTTCGGATGCCCTTGCCTTGGCTATTTGTCATGCTCACAGCCATAGATTGGACTCTTTGATTAAGGGGAAAGGGTGGGGCAGATGATATCTTTACTGCGCGGTATGCTGTACAAAAAAACAGAAAGCAAAATATTTATTGATGTGGGCGGTATTGGTTTTGGGGTTTTCCTTGGAATGGATGAAATACCCGCCCTAGAGACTGGTTCGGAGGTTACTGTTCATACATATTTGAATGTTAGGGACGACGCCATGGATTTATATGGCTTCATTTCTTCCCAAAGGCTGAGCCTGTTTGAAAGCCTTCTTTTTGTTGGCGGCATCGGTCCCAGAACTGCCCTTCCCATCACCACGGCCATATCTCTTGACAATTTTAGAAAATCCATAATCACTGAGGACATAGATCGCTTGAGGGAGCTGCCGGGGGTGGGAAAAAAAACCGCACAAAAGATGATCCTGGAGCTAAAGGACAGGTTTAAGAAGGAAGTTGATCTTGTAATCCCTCCATCTGGTTTTGATGTAAATGACATATATCTCGAGGCCAAGGGTGCTTTAGAGGGATTGGGATTTTCCCCCAGTGAGGTGGAAATACATCTGAGAGAGGCGTTACAAAATTTTGATAAAGGGGCCCAAAGTGAGGATTTGGTAAAATATGTTTTAAGGAATGTAGGTAATGGGGGGTCTAATTGATGGAAGAGGTTGAGGGGAGGGTTGTCTCCGGCCAAAGAAGAGAAGAGGACACGGAGATAGAAGTATCACTACGGCCAAGAGTCTTGGCTGAATACATTGGGCAGGTTAAAATCAAAGAAAATCTAAGGATCTTTATCCAGGCCGCTAGGGCTAGGGGTGAGGCTTTAGATCATGTGCTTCTCAGCGGTCCACCGGGACTGGGGAAAACAACCCTAGCTCATATTATTGCCAACGAAATGAATGTCCAAATAAGGCTTACCTCCGGCCCGGCTATAGAGAGGCCGGGTGATTTAGCGGCAATACTTACAAATCTTCAGCCCCAGGATGTTCTGTTCATAGATGAAATTCACAGGCTTAACAGATCCGTAGAAGAGATACTGTATCCTGCAATGGAAGATTATTGTTTGGATATAATTATAGGAAAGGGCCCCAGTGCCCGTTCGCTCAGGCTTGATTTACCCAGTTTTACCCTCATCGGGGCCACCACCCGTGCCGGGCTTTTGACTTCCCCCTTGAGGGATCGATTCGGTGTGCTGGCCCGTCTTGATTTTTATACGGAAGATGAGCTCCAAACAATTGCCAAAAGGGCGGCAGATATTTTAAAGATACCCATTGATAAAAAAGGGGCATTGGAAATTGCGATGCGATCAAGGGGCACCCCTAGGGTGGCCAATAGGCTTTTAAAGAGGGTAAGGGATTATGCTCAGGTCAAAGCCGGGGGCAAAATTACTTATGAGGTTGCGGAAGCCGCCCTTTCGCTATTTGAAATAGACAAATTAGGCCTTGACAATATCGATAGAAGAATATTGGAGCTGATTATAAGAAATTTTGAAGGGGGTCCTGTGGGGCTGGATACCCTTGCCGCTGCGGTGGGTGAGGATTCGGAGACTATCAGTGATGTTTATGAGCCATATTTACTACAGCTGGGGTATATCAAGCGAACCCCGCGGGGTAGGGTGGCCACAAGGAATGCATATGATCATCTGGGTCTGGATTATCGTGAAAGCAATGATGATTATGTGGATTTGTTTGATTGACCTATGCAACCCTAACGGGCAGGAGGGATAAGGGGGGTGGTGATACAATGGGTGATCTCAGTTACTTGGGGCGATTGCTGCTCACCATCGGTGTCGCACTTTTCTTGGTTGGTGCTTTCCTAATGTTCATGGGTAATTTTCATATCAGCAGACTGCCCGGTGATATTATAATCAAGCGAAAGAATTTTACCTTCTACTTCCCAATAATGACGGGTATTATTTTGAGTATATTGCTGACCTTAGTTATAAACCTTTTCTTTAGGCGGTAAAGGTTTTTTGATTTGATGAGAGAATACAAATACCACTAGGTATTGCAAGGGAGAGGGTTTTTTATGAGGAGAATATATTTAATCCTTATCGCCGCTGCGATGCTTGTCTTTGCTCTGACCCCCGCCGCCGCGGCAGATGAACCAAATATCAGGGTGGGTTTGGCTAAAAACAAAAGTACAGTAAGTTTCAGTATCCACAAGGGCAGCTATGAAGTAGTGGAGGGTTCTTCCGGGCTACCCATCGGCTTTTTAAAGGAGGGCGACACCTGGACCGTGATAGAGGAGGGGGTTTTGCTCAAATTACCAGAAGCTGAAGGGGGGGTAGATACATCCTATATGGGCCCTCTGATGATACAACCTATGGGGAAAAACAGCGAAGGTATTTTTAGCTGCAATAATGTCAAATATAGGGGTAGTTTGACAATTTACAACACAGACAATGGTCTTGAGATTGTAAATACCTTGCCAATAGATGAATATCTATACGGGGTTGTTGGTAAGGAGATGGGGCATTCTGCACCCATAGAGGCTTTGAAGGCCCAATCCCTTATT
>JAAYRB010000017.1 GCA_012519005.1 Clostridia bacterium | reverse complement strand
TTTTTTTTTATAAAGGGCTGTAGATGTTCCAATTTCTCATAGTATGCAACCTTTGCTTTTAGAAGCTGGATCTCTTTCTCGTATTGTATTTCCCTGGGGGTCTTGCCCTTATTGTCCAAGATAGCTCTTTTTGGGCCCCCTGTGGTCTTGTTGGGCTTAGTGGCATCCGGAGGAAGCAAGCCTTTTCTCTTCAGCTGTTCTTCCCAACGGTTGATGTAATTTTTTGATGGAAGACCATATTTAGATGCTATTGCCCGTACACCCAAAGGGCTATTGTAGTAGTCCTTAACAACATGTAACTTGAATTCGTCAGTATACTTTCTTCTAGTCATAAATACACCCCCACTTAAGAATATAGTAGCGTCCCCATTCTGTCTACTTTTTGGGGGGCAGACCAGACTCTTTGGTTGACTTGGCGGTCAGTTATTTCCTTTGGTCTAATTGCTGAAGTTTCTGGGCTAGGGGCTGTAAACTCATTAAGGGTTGTATCAAAACTTGCTCCGCTTCGGACAGTTGATACAACTATCCTTAATTTCGTTAACAGCCCCTACGCCTTTCCACTATGCAATTATTACCAAAGAAAATAACAGACTACTTAGCACCAGCTTATTAAGGGTGTAGGCAAACCAAAAAGTTCCCCCCGGAGATTGGGGCCCAATTTTGATCAAGTTGTTCCGTTTGAGCGAAAATTGCATAGCGAATGGGCTTAGGGTCCGTTGGCGAAGTGAAGGATCTGCCGCATCAACTGTTTGAGCGAAGCGAGTTTTGATGCGGCCCGGAACGAGCCTTATAGACCCTTGCCCCGTAGCTCTTGCAATTGAGCCAAACGGAACAACGCCGGATACAAACACCAACCAAAGAGTCCGTCCCCGTGGTTGGGAAGCTCCCAATGGTTGTCAAATGACTGCCGGGTCAACCAAAGAGTCCGTCCCCGTGGTTGCGGCGTTGGTTGTTTCTTTTTGTTTGAGCGGCCGGGGGAAGTTGTAGGGTTGTTTTCCGGGTCTTTCGTTGTAGTTGGGGCGGTTGCAATGGGCACAGCCGGAGGTTCTAAAGGCATTGCCGTCCTCCAAGAGCCTATGAAGGGCCGCCTCATCCATACCGAAATTGATAATTTCGCCCCGCCCATTAAATGTAAAATCCCCTTCCCGGCCATGTCCCCCAATAATCAAATGCCGGGCAATCTGCAGCCTCCTGTATGGGGACAGATCCGGGCCGGGCCGCCCCTCCATGGCTGTCCCCCGCACCGGCGTGAAGGCAAAAAGCCCTACGGTGATATTCAAATCTTTGCACTTCTGTATCATATGGATCACATCTTTTTCCTTCTCACCAAGCCCTGCTATTATGTGGGTGGCGATTTTTCCCCTATATTTCCCTGCCAAGGTTTCCAGGAGTCCCCATGTTCTTTCCCAGGACCTGTTCTTTACCTTTTCGAACAATTCCTTATTGGCGGCGTCCAATGCCAGGCTGATGCGATCCACACCGGCATGGAAGAGCATCTCCGCCTGCTCTACATTGGTAATCACCGTGGAGACGCTCAAGGCCATGGGGGTAGCCCGGCGGATGGCGGAAACGGCCCTGAGGAGTTCCTCCCAATAATCCGGGCTGTGCACCACCTGTATACATGCCCTATGGATTTTCCCTAGATCATGGGCAGCTACCAATGCTTTCACCACATCTTCCAAGGGGTACCGGGGCCAGCTGACCCGGGAAAGCATATTTGCCGATGAGCTGCTTCCGGCGGCTTGGGGGCAAAAGGAACAATTATAAATACAATTCCGTCCCACCATGAGATAGGCGGTGGTGGGGGGTGTCTCCACCGAAAGCTGCTTGAGCCCCAGAACATGGGCGGTCCCCGCCGAAACCCCCATCATAGGACACAGCACTCCCTTTTCCAGATGACACCCAGGCCCCGTCTTCGGGCATGGGCCTCCAGGGAGGGGGTGGGGGTGACGATTTTATTGATACCGCAGTGCACCGCCAAAATATCCACCGCTTCCCGGTAGCGTCCCCCGGGCCGCATACAGCCCAGGGTCAGGGGGGTGGAGGGCAGGGCAATACGGATCTCCGCAAGCAGTGCCCCAACGGAATCCAAATCCGGTGGGGAGCAGCCGGCAAAGCGGGTGCCCCGGGTGGGATTGAAAATCAGCAGCACTAGGCTTTCTAGTCCTACCTCTTTTAAGAGCCCCACAGTCCCCATTTCCGTTCCGATTTTCCCCTCATTTAGCCCCAGGATCACATGGGGGATCACCCTCTTAGGCCCCAGGGTATCCAAAAGGTATTCATAGCTCCTTAGAAAATCCTCCGCCCTAAAATCAGCTCCATATACCTTTTGGATCAGCTCATCATCCCCTACAAAATCAAAGGAAACGGTGTCCGCAAGGGGTTTCAGGGCCTCGGCTTCCTCCCGGGACACCAGCCCAGTATGAAAATTTAGGCGGCCATATTTTTTAAGCCGCCGCAGTTCACTCCAATATTTCCCCAGAGGAATTTTACCTTCCTTGGTATAGCCCCCACTGACCAAATAGCTCAAATAGTTACCCGTATCTTCCCCGGGGGGTCGGGACAAGATCTGATCCAGGGTTTTCATTCCCCGGAGATAGTGTCCCCCGCAGTGGGCACAGTTCATGGAACATTCCCTACCCGTCACCGAGACTGTCCCCGTCCTCTCCGGCAGCACCAGCTCAATTTCCATGGGGAAATTCCTTTGCCGGATTTTCCAAGCCTGATCCGACCAGGGGATTGTGGGCCCCGTAGGCATATCCGGGGCCATTGAATTTTTGTTTCTCATGGGTCAAATCACCTTCAATAGTTTCCATTATACAGCCGCAGCAGCCGCAAGTCATATAATGATGCAATGCAACTAGGCATCATATAGCTATACATCAAAATTAAATATCCATGTCGCCGGAACCCACCATCATTCCTCCCCAGTACCAGCCCACCGAAGATCTGGTTTTCTGGCCGCCTGGGCTTCATCTAGCCTTCCCACCGGTGCGAAATGGGGGGCTTCCTGGATGATTTCCGGATTTTCCTCTACTTCCCGGGCGATGTGAATCATTGTCTCAATGAAATAATCCAGGGTCTCCCTACTCTCTGTTTCCGTGGGCTCGATCATCAATGCCTCATCAACGATCAAGGGGAAATACACCGTGGGGGGGTGAACCCCGAAGTCTATGAGCCTCTTGGCAATGTCTAGGGTGCGTACCCCAAGCTTTTTCTGTTTGCTGCCCGAGAGGACAAATTCATGCATGCATGTTCTGTCATAGGGCAGATGGTAGTGCCCCTTGAGCTTTTCCATCAGGTAGTTGGCATTGAGCACTGCATCATGGCTCACCTGCTTCAGGCCTTCTGCACCCATGGAGAGTATATAGGCATAGGTTTTGATGACCACGTTGAAATTGCCGTTGGCCGAGTGCACTCTACCGATGGTATTGGGCAGATCATGGTTCAGGGAATATTTCTCACCGTCAAAATCCACCAGGGGCACTGGCAGGAAGGAGACCAGGTCTTCCTTTACTCCCACGGGCCCGGATCCCGGACCCCCTCCCCCGTGGGGAGTGGCAAAGGTCTTGTGTAAATTAAAATGAACCACATCGAAGCCCATATCCCCGGGTCTGGATATGCCCAAAATTGGGTTGGCATTGGCCCCGTCATAATAGAGCAGCCCGCCCACATCATGGATCATCTCCGCCACCCTGTGGATATTTTCATCGAATAATCCCAGGGTATTGGGGTTGGTGAGCATGAGGCCGGCCACTTCATTGTCCACGATTTTGGCCAGATCCTCCAGATCCACTCCTCCCCGGGCATCGGATTTCACCTCCACCGTTTCATATCCGCACATGGCGGCGGTGGCAGGGTTGGTGCCGTGGGCTGAGTCCGGAATTATCACCTTGTTCTTGTGGTGATTGCCGTGGTGTTCATGATAGGCTCGGATAATGGAGAGCCCCACGAATTCACCGTGGGCTCCGGCCGCCGGCTGGAAGGTGAAGCGTTCCATGCCGCTGATCTCGCAGAGGAATTTTTCCGTTTCGTGGAGCAGCCTTAGTGCACCCTGAAGGGTCTCCTCCGGCTGCTGGGGATGCAGTGCTGTAAGGCCCGGAAGCCGGGAGACATCCTCATTTATCTTGGGGTTGTATTTCATGGTGCAGGAGCCCAGGGGGTAGAATCCCTGATCTACGCTGTGATTCATTTGGGAAATCCGGGTGAAATGCCGGATCACATCCAGCTCGCTCACCTCGGGCAGCGGGGCGGGCTCCTTTCTCCTCATTTTCTCCGGTATGATCTCTCCTGGATCTACCTCGGGCACATCCATTTCCGGGAGGGAATATGCCTTACGGCCCCGGGAGCTAAGTTCAAAGATCAATTTCTCAGTTGATGTCTTTTTCACGCCAATCCCTCCAATTCCTTCGCCAGATCATCTATTTCAGCCTTGGTTCTCTTTTCCGTCACGGCTATGAGGAGGTGATTCTTCATTTCCGGATTTTCTGGATAATATCTTCCCAGGTCGATGCCGGCTAAATATCTCTTAGCCAGCATCTTCTCCACCACTTCCCCGGCGGGAAGGGGGCATTTCACCGTGAACTCCTTGAAAAATGGTGCCTCAAAGGCGGCTTCAAAGCCCGGGATGCTGGTGATTTTGTCAAAGGCATAATGGGCTTTTTGCAGACATTGCTCCGCCGCTTCCACCATTCCCTCCCGGCCCATGATGGACATATATACCGCCGCCGCTAGGGCATTGAGGGCTTGGTTGGAACAGATATTGGAGGTGGCCCTTTCCCTGCGTATATGCTGTTCCCGAGTCTGAAGGGTGAGTACGAATCCCCGATTGCCTTCATTATCCACTGTGGCACCGGCGATCCTGCCCGGGACATTTCGCATGAATTTCTTGTCAGCGGCAAAATAGCCCAGGCCCGGGCCCCCGAAGGATTGG
>JAAYRB010000142.1 GCA_012519005.1 Clostridia bacterium | reverse complement strand
GGGCCTCATCGATGAGGATGCTGTCCACCTCGTCCACAATGGCATAGTTCATTGCCCTTTGGGTCAGTTCATCCCTTTCAATGGCCATATTGTCCCTGAGATAATCAAAGCCAAACTCATTGTTGGTACCATAAGTTATATCCGCATTATAGGCTTCCCGACGCTCCTGGGAGGTAAGGCCGTGAACAATGGTGCCCACTGTTAGACCTAAAAACTCATAGACAGACCCCATCCATTCCGTATCCCTCTGGGCCAAATAATCGTTCACGGTAACAATATGAACCCCTTTGCCCTCCAATGCATTGAGATAGGCCGGCAAGGTAGCCACAAGGGTTTTACCTTCCCCGGTTTTCATTTCTGCAATCCTTCCCCTGTGAAGAACAATCCCACCCATGAGCTGCACATCAAAATGGCGCATGTCAAGCACACGGCGGGATGCCTCCCTGACAACGGCAAAAGCCTCCGGAAGGATGGCATCAAGACTTTCGCCCCCCCCAAGCCTGTTTTTGAATTCTTCTGTTTTCCCTGCCAGCTCGCTGTCGGACAAGAGTCTGATATCAGCCTCTATATTATTTATTTCATCAACTTGTCTTTGCAGTTTTCTTATTTCTCTTTCGTTTTCATTAAAGAGTCTTTTTATTACCCCAAGCACAGCTACCACTCCCTACAAGCCTGGTATCTGTTAATTTTAACATTAAGAAATTTGCCTTGCAAGAATAGAAGATCATCAGATACCCAAGGGCCATGGGCAAAACATTCCTTTTAAAACCAACGGGGAAACCAATATTTAAAAAACATAACTTTTGCTAAACGAAAGGCCCTGCTCTCAAGGGGTATTCTGGCATTTACTTCTATGGGGTTGAAAAAGTTAATCCCAAAGAACAGCGCCTTCCCAAAGCCCGTTTCCAAAAGACACATACCCTTGCCGCTGAACTTGTTGTCCATCTTTTCCCCCCTTACAGCCCTACTTAGGTTTGAAGTTACAACCTTCGCCTGCAGTTCTGCCAGCAGTCCGGTCTTATCCATAAAGCCACCCGCCGGAAGAGGTATGGAAATAATATCCCCGATGGCATATACCCCTTCGAATCCAGTCCACATGGTCTCGGGGTCCACTTCTATCCAGCCGCTTTTGCCTGTTAGATTGCTTTTCTCTACCACATCTGCCGCATAGTGGGGCGGTACAGTCAAGAGCAAATCAAAGGGAACCGGATCCCCGTGTTCAAGATAAATCTTGTTATTCCGGATTTCCCTAACATTGCTACGAGGGGAATACACAATCCCCCGAGCCTCCATCTTTTCCTGTAGATCCTTACCCAAGGAAGGAGTCAGATAGGGTAGGGGGTAAGGATCGGGGGTGACAAGGCGGAGATCTACCTTATCCCGGATACCTTGCTTTACAAAAAAATGATCTAATAAAAAGGGTATCTCAATGGAAGCTGCTGCGCATTTTTTAAGTATACTGCAAACCAGCACAACAACCCTTCCGCATTTAAAATCCCGGAGAACCCGCCGGAGATTCTCCATGCCTTCCAATTCATATATATTAATGGAGGCCTCTTTCAACCCAGGAATATTCTCCGGTTCAAGCCTTGCGCCAAGGGAAATTATGAGGTAATTATAATCATAATTACCCTTTGTGGTTTCAACTCTTTTTTTTCGTAAATCTATTTTCTGTACCTCAGCATGAATAAAATTAATCCCCTTTTTCTCCAAAACCCTCAGGTCTTTCTTTGCCTTGAAAGACTCCATGTCTCCGGTCATTATCCAAGGCAGTGATGGCAAAAATATATGTTCATCCCGACGATCAATGAGGGTAACGCTGTGTTCTTTTCCCACCTGACGTCTCAATTCCCTTGCGGCAACTACTCCCCCCAAACCGCCCCCTAGAACTAGAAATTTCTTGTCAGCCATTGATATCCTCCTTAAATCCTGCTTCCTTCCCAGTTTTCTGGGATCATATTTTCTGCTTCTTTCATTATTCCCATAAAATTGACAGGCTAATGGGATTTTCCACAGCTGGCTTTACAAAGATTTCTTAGGGGAGGCTGAATCTATAGGACCTGCCGCAGGGCCCACTATAATATAAGCCCTAATATATATGAGCAATTGTATTGACAAATGGGGTAAATTTGAATAGTATAGATGGTATTGTACGTTTAATTCAGAGGTATCGGGATGTGGCTCAGTTTGGTAGAGCGCTGCGTTCGGGACGCAGAGGCCGCTGGTTCAAATCCAGTCATCCCGACCACTTATTTTCCCTTCGCTATATTTCCTTGAAAGAAAACCTATCCCAGGGGTGGAATCTGTAAATATCACTGGAATCAACTAATGCAATTTTCATAGGGCGGCCCTTATTCTGATACATTGCTGGGTGGGGTTCGATCCATCCAAGCTGCGCCGTCCCCTGTTTTATATTCTTCCTTGAATGTGCTATAAAATCTCCGTTCGCAAATCAGAAATTTGAAGTTCTCCACCTTCCTCAATAAATTTTTCAATGCCGGAAAATGTTTTAAAGATAATATTCTTGTCATTGCTGATACAGGATATTCCCAGAACCGCCCGCCTCCAGATATCCTGCTCGTAGAGTTCGCAAATGGAAACATTGTATTTGTTCCTGATTCTTTGAATAATACTTTTAATCACTTTTCTTTTATCCTTTAGAGAATTTGCACCGGGTATGTAGAGTTCTATTGTACAAACACCTAAGATCATATTCACAACTCCCTTCAACCCCTTGATAAATTATACGATGAGACCAAATCCCTTTCACTGGCGGACCGATGTTTAAAATTGAATTGAACATACCTTTTTGTTATAGTAACACTAATATCAGTATACAATGGGAGGGAAAAAAGATTGGGCAAAAACCTTGTACATAAAATAATAGAAGCCCATTTGGTTTCCGGAGAAATGAAACCTGGGAAGGAAATATCAATAAAGATCGACCAGACTCTTACCCAGGATGCTACGGGAACCCTTGCCTGCTTGCAATTTGAAGCCATAGGCTTACCTGAAGTAGAAACAGAACTGTCCGTAAGCTATGTAGATCATAACACCCTACAGACAGGATTTGAAAACGCCGATGACCACCGCTTTCTACAGAGTTTTGCATCCAAATATGGTGTACATTTTTCCAAACCGGGCAACGGTATATGTCATCAGGTTCATCTTGAGCGTTTCGGGAAACCCGGTGGGACGCTTCTGGGCTCGGACAGCCACACCCCCACCGGTGGGGGAATAGGCATGCTGGCCATCGGGGCAGGTGGGATAGATGTGGCCGCCGCCATGGCCGGTAAACCCTTCTTCCTTACTATGCCGCAAATCCTAAATATTGAATTGAAGGGTAAAAGACCACCATGGGTATCCGCTAAGGATATCATTTTGGAAATCCTACGGCGTTTAACTGTCAAAGGAGGAGTGGGTAAAATAATCGAGTACAGCGGCAGCGGCATTGATGATTTAAATGTTCCGGAGCGGGCCACTATAACAAATATGGGAGCTGAACTGGGGGCCACTACATCCCTATTCCCCAGCGACAATATAACCCATAGATTCTTAAATGCCCAGCAAAGATCTGAGGATTGGGCTTGCCTGAAGGCGGACTCCAATGCAAAATATGATGAGTCCATAGAAATAGACTTGTCCCTTATTGAACCCATGGCGGCTAAACCCCACAGCCCGGACGCAGTAGATAAGATCAAAAACATTGGACCCATTAAAGTAGATCAGGTGGCCATAGGGAGCTGTACCAACGCCTCCTATACGGACCTCATGCGTGTTGCGCAAATCCTTAAAAACAAGAAGGTCTGCAGCAGTGTGGATCTAGTAATTTCTCCTGGTTCCAGACAGGTGAATGAAATGCTGGCAAGAAATGGGGCCCTGGGGGATATGATCTCCGCCGGAGCCAGGATACTTGAAAATACCTGCGGGCCCTGTATAGGCATGGGGCAGGCACCCCCGTCCAATGGTGTATCCGTCAGGACCTTTAACCGTAATTTCAAGGGGCGCTGCGGCACCAGCAATGCAGGGGTATATTTGACAGGTCCGGAAACAGCCGCCGTAACAGCTCTCACCGGTGTCCTTACAGACCCTAGGGAAATAGGGGATTTTATCCAGGTGGATCTTCCGGAAAGCTTTATTATTGATGACAGTATGATCATACCCCCGGCCAGGGAAAAAAAGGACATTGAAATCATCAGGGGCCCAAATATTAAGCCCCTACCTAGATCCAAGGATATGTCCGAAAAGATCAAAGGGAAAATAGCATTAAAAACCGGTGATAATATCACCACCGATGATATCATGCCCGCCGGGGCAAAGATTCTGCCCCTTAGGTCCAATATCCCGGCCATGGCTGAATATGTTTTTAGAGATACCGACCCGGGTTTCGTTCAAAGGGTCAAGGAGTACCAAGGGGGCTTTATAGTGGGCGGACATAATTACGGGCAGGGCTCAAGCAGGGAACATGCGGCCCTAGCACCCATGTACTTGGGCATTAAGTGTGTTATAGCCAAATCTTTTGCCAGAATCCATAGGGCCAATCTAATAAACTTCGGTATCATCCCACTTGAATTTATCTGCCATGAAGATTATGAAAAAATAGACATGGGTGACCAGCTGATGATTCAAGATATTAGGGAAGAAATTCACAGCGGAAAAATTGCTATTACAAACAATACAAAATCCCATAACTTTACGGTAAAGCATGGACTCTCAAAGAGACATATAGAAATTTTACTGAGGGGCGGTTTGCTGAATTATATAAGAATGGAAAAGGTAGGGGACAGGCTCTTATAGGTTCTATATTTTGAACCAAGATATATTATAAAACCTCCGGTAATGTTTACACCCGGGGGTTTTTACTATCTTTATCACTTCTTCTTGATATAATTTTTAGATACATTCAATTTTCTGTGATGTGGGCCGTTCATTTCAGGTTCAGAAGTGGGGATTGTTTTCATCGGGATAAATCCCTCACCCATACCATAAATATAAGGATGTGAACACCCGCCCAGATAACCACAGGGCAGCACTCATTTCAGTCACATCCCCATCTGACTTTAGCAGCTACCCCTCCCCCATTCCGCTCCTTTCCAAGTCCCTTGCAAATTTCTGTATTTCACTTCCTGATACCGGCGGAGAATACAGGTAACCCTGGATCAAAAATGTACCTATGTCCATCAATTTTTCCAATTGTGCCTGATTGTCCACATATTCAACTACTGTTTTTACGTTTAGCAGCTGACACAGATCGTAAATGGTAGCTATAATTCCAAGATTTGCCGGATTTTCCTGTACATCTCGGCTTAGGGAACCATCAATTTTTAAGGTTGTGATGGGTTGGGTGCGCAGGTACAGGAGGGAAGAATGCCCCACACCAAAATCATCCATGGCAATATTAACCCCCGCCCGGTGTAGGCTCCCTAGATTAACGCTGGTAGCCTTGTTTTCCACTAGGGCCGCGGCTTCTGTTATCTCCACCTGCAGCTGACCTGCCGGCACATTGTATTTTTCTAATACCTCTAATACTCTAACGTGAAAATCTGGATCAATCAACTGCTTT
>JAAYRB010000141.1 GCA_012519005.1 Clostridia bacterium | reverse complement strand
GCGATGCAAGTGAAAGAGGTAGCAGATCTAGCAGGAATTAGTATACGCACATTGCATTATTACGATAAAATTGGGCTGCTTACTCCGGATTCAATAAGTGAAACCGGATATAGGCTTTATTCTACTAAAAACTTAGACACTTTACAGCAGATCCTATTTTTTAAGGAGTTGGGGTTTGCCTTAGGGAAGATTAAGGAGATCCTTGAAAATCCCTTATTCGATAGGAAAAGGGCATTGGTTCATCACCGGGAGATGCTACTTAAAAAACGAGCCAGGCTCAATAGAATACTGGAGACTATCGATAAAACAATCCAACATATGAATGGAGAGATCGAGTTGACTAATGAAGAAAAGTTCAAAGGTTTTGATTTTACCTATAACCCCTATGAAGAAGAAGCCCGAAAGTTATGGGGAGATGAACCTGTTGATAGATCAAATACAAAAATATCTGGCATATCCGAAGATAAGCAAAAGATATTAGCTGACAAGATGGAATTTATCTATAAGAGGTTAGCGTCAATACGCCACCTTCAGCCAGAATCGGAGGAAGCACAAGGGGCAATTGAAGCTTGGTATGATTTTTTAAATGATAACTTTGGCACCTATTCCCCTGAAATGTTTAAGGCGCTGGGCCAAATGTACGTTGATGACAAACGATTTACTAAAAGTATAGATAGATTTGGTGACGGATTGGCAACCTTTATGCGTGATGCAATGTCTGTATTTACAGATAAAGCTAACAGCTAAGGATCTAAAAGGGAGGCGAATCCCTAGTTAGGGAATACAGCGCCTCCCCTGATTATCATGTTAACCCTTCATTAATTTTAATTTATCATTTTGGATAATTCCCGGGATTCTGCCGTGTTTTGCAAATAGGCTTCCCTGCAATCCCTTTTATATCAAGGGTCATATCGATAGGTGCAGCCCTGGATATAAAACTGCCAACCCCAAAAGAATAGGCCCCTGCCTTAGATAATGCCTCAATCTTTTCAGGATAAAGCCCACCTCATACAAGGATCTTTACATGTTCATATCCGGCCTGATCAGGTCTTTCCCTCACTTCAGCCACTAAATCCGGGGTCACACCGCCGCGCTCACTTGGAGTATCCAACCTGATCCTGTCCAAATTTTTCCCAAGGGCTTCTGCCAGCCCCTGAGGGATTCCTCTGCCTCATCTTTAAACGTATCCACCAACATAATCCTAGGTGCATCGGAAGGCATAAATTCATCATAGGCTTCTGCAACTTTTACGCTGTCACCAACTATGAGAAATGCAGTATGTGGTACAGTGCCTGAAGGTTTTCTACTAACTAATTTGGCAGCTAAAATACAGCTTACCCCATCAACACCGCCAATCATGGTAGCCCGTTCCATAACAGGGGCTACAGCAGGGTGAACATGTTTCGAGCCGAAACAGATAATCGTCTTGTCCCCGGCTACCTCTTTGACTGTCCGTGCAGCAGTTGCCCAACCACTGGAACTTGCGAGAAAGCCAAGAATTGTAGTCTCAAACATACCGAATTCATTGTATGGGCCTTCAATACGCATAACTACATCTTTAGATTCAAACCCTTCCCCTTCAGGGATTGCCCATATCTTAACCTCTTTGTCTGCCAGTAATTGCAGTACCTCAGTTACGCTAGCCAGCACCTGGGATTTACGTGAGAAGATTTCAGCGACTACTGGTGTCTACTCAACCCTACCATTTTCGGTACTACAACATCCTCTCACCAAACAAAAAAGAGGAGGTTCTGACCCAGCATACAAAACGCTAGAAATTCAAAGATCCCTTACACAAGTCTTTTCTAACCTCTATCGCCATCACCCAAAGACATCCTTACCACACAATCCACATGTTTTGTCCAGAGAAACATTCCAAACAGGCTGACCATACTTTAATTATGCAATTCCTATAACCCCCGGTGCCACCCGAACTTGATAACATACACAATGGGCTAAAATCCAGCGCAGAGGGCACATCAGCACTAGTAGGCATCACAATAGAACATCCATTCTATCGATTTCCACCTTGGCGCCACATTGGGTAAGCCCTTTTAAAACCTAATATACCGATTCAATCCTATTTTACCTCACCAATCTCGGTGTATTTGGTTAGAAAATAAAAAAAGGCCTTCAGACTAACGCTCAAACAGCT
>JAAYRB010000140.1 GCA_012519005.1 Clostridia bacterium | reverse complement strand
CCTGGGTAATTTTCTTGTTCTCCGCCTTGACAGCATCAATGCTGTCATAAGCGCCAAAATGCCGGGGATTCGTCTTCCAAAGAGGCAGCTTTTTGCCATCCCCGCCCAGGGCCTGCTGTAGATACTCCTCAAATGCCACCCTGGATTTTTTGAAGCCCGGGGTATTGTGGTTGGCAATATTATTGGCGATTACCTCTTGACGGGTGAATGCCGCATCCAGGGACCTGCTGAGTAGACCCATGGTGGTATCCCCAATCAAATTCTGCATATCTGTACCTCCCGTTTCTATTCAAAAAACCTACCTTCTTTGACAATTAAAAGGAAGATAGGCTTCGATTGCTTCCATACAGCAGCGCTGCCAATGTATTGGAAGGATATCATGGCCTTCCTGCTGCACTCATTCCTTCAGCTGATGCTGATAAACATATGTATCAAAAATGTTAATTATGGTAAATTATTCATCCGTATATATAATACAGCTAATTCAACAAAATCTTCAACAAAACCTTTTTATTTCCTGCATAGGAAAAGTTATTTTGTCACAAATTGACGAAAATAAGTAAAAAAGGCGACATCCCAAGCCGCCCTGGTCCCAAGGTACTATTTTATTGTTAGGACTTTCTACTCCCCCTACTCCCCCGCCGTTGCTCTACCATGGATAGCTTCTCCCCGCCGGGCATCCATGGCAGCCTCCCGCCACACCTCCCGGAGTTCCATCGCCATACCGTGCACCTCATCAATCATGCTTCCATCTTTCTTTATATTGGCCTGCACCAATTGATGATGCATATAATCATAGATCTGCTCCAGATTGCCGGCTATTTCCCCGGTGTCGGGATTCAAATTCCCCATGAGCTGGGTAAGGATGCCCTGGGCCTTCACCAGATTAGCATTGGTTTCCTCTATCTTCCCTTCCCCACAGGCTTGGGCAGCATTTTTTGTGAACCGCACCATACCATCGAACAGCATCAGCAAAAGTTTGTCCTGGGATGCCGTTAATATCTGATTATTTGCATAAGCCTGATAAGATTTCTGCATATATTTACCTCCCTAAATAAGCACATCCACTAGAAAGCCCAGCAGTTTCTCCATCTGCATCATCATGGACATAACCTTCTCCGGCTCCACATTCTTGATTACCCGATCCTCTACCAGATCCACCACTGCCACCCGGGCCTTTTCATCCTCCTCCACCAATCGAAAGCCCACAGGATTCTCAAAGGAATCAAAGAGACCGTTCAGCTTATCCAGGGAATGTTTGAGACCCTCCCTGGTATACTCCTGCCTTCCCTGATCCTCCCGTCCCTCCTGTTCCTTGTACTCCCTCACGGGCCTGATTCTCTTGGTTTCCCTCACCACCGGTTGGATGGTTTGGTTCTGTATATACTCTATCACCCTGGGGTCCACACCGTTCAGTCTCATCGGAAATCCCCCTCGGTCAATTTATTTCAACAAGACATACCCTAGCCCTTTTCATTTAAGAAGGCACCGGTAAATCTCTTCCCCTCACCCTGATAAGCATTCTTACTGCGGCGGTGGGAGCTGATATTCTTCAGATCCTTTTTTAGATCCTCCTCCAAGCCCCGGGCCAAGAGAATGCTCTCCTGATCCATCCCATGGATCTCCCGGGCCAATTCCTCACTGGCCCTACCCAGCTCCTCCACCTCGAGGCCCAGACCCCCGCCTACCCCGGGCGATATGGCAGAGAGCAGTTCCCTGTTCTCCCCGTCCAAGCCATCTATTTTTTCCGCAATATCACTGCGGGCGGAGATAATCTCCGGCAATCCCTCAATATCTTTTTTCTCCAAGCCCTGTTTTTGGCGGAGAGCATAGGATCTCAATTCCTCCATATATTCCTTTTTGCTCCTTAGATTGCTCACTAGTTTTTGGATTAGCTCTTCCATCTCAGCCATTCAAATATCTCCTACCGGCCTCCCCACATACTGAACTGCTGGGTGAGCCACATACTCTGGGCATTCATCTGGTCGATGGCCATTTCCAGGGCGGTAAACTGTCTCCACAGCCTTTCCTCCGTCCTCTGAAGCCTGTCCTCCAGCACACCCATATTTTTATCCAGATTCCTGATCCTCTTGCCTATGAAACTGTCATCCACCAAGGAGAAATCAGATTCTATACCGGCCTTGGCGGTGATTTTGGCGGTGCCACTCACAGTGCTGTCATAGAGCCTGTGGGCTATACCCATATCAGTCTTGGTGAAAAGATCCTTCACACCCTCAAGATCCTGAGAGATGGCATTGCGGAGCTTGCCCTCATCTACATGCAGAATCCCCCGCTCCGAATAATCCCCGGTGGTGATGCCGATACTGGCCAGAGTCCTAAGGCCCCCCTCATCCAATACCGAAGAAAGGCTTCTTCTCATATCACTGAGGATATCCGCCAGCATGGGATCATTCCGCAGCATACCGCTCCGGGCCTTTTCCTCCCATTTCTCCACCTGACTATCACTCATTTCCCCCCGCATTTCATCGGTCAAGGGGGGATAATCCCTATGATACTTTTCCAGCATCTTGCCGTTGGCCAAGGTGATGGTTTCATTATAAAGCTCTACAAAATCATTGATGAGCTGGAATACTCCCTCCTCATCATTCCTCACAACCACCGAGACTCCCCCGGCATCCGAAGGGCTGACTCCCTTTAAATTAAAGTTCAGATCATTGATGGTAAACTCATTGGTGGACTTCTCCAGTTCCGCCCCATTGAGGGTGAATTTGGCATTCCGGCCCTGGGCTGTTATAACACCGCCGTCGCCCACCTCAAATTTGAGGGCTTCCCATAGGGCATCTCCCCCATCCCCTTCGGGCTTAATAGTGATTTCCGCATCCGTCCCCGTACCCGTGGTACTCAGGAAAAAGCGGTCAAGATCGCTGTCATAGGCCGCCCGCACACCGATGGAATTGCCCTCATCGTCCACCGCTCGGTTGATCTTGTTCACCAGGCCTTGTATATTTTCCTTATCCGCATCAAATTCTATCTCCACTTCATTGATGGTGAACCTATACTTGCCCTCCACATTATCCAAACCCTGTTCCGACAACGGTGCGGTACTGTCCTCTATACCTATTCCCCCACTGCTGGTCAGATGTGCCGCCCCGGCCAGTTGGGATACGGATATATCATAGGTACCTGCCGAGGCATTCCCCCTGGCGGACACCGTAACTATATTCTCATTGGAGGAAGTGGCAATCTTGCTGTTAAATGTCCCCTGAAGCCTAAGGCTCAGTGCGCTGCTCCTTAGTCTCGCCATCTGATTATTTAGGCTTCTATAGTCCTCCTGCTTCCACTGCAGTTCCTGCCTCTGCTGAAATATTCGATCCAGGGGCTGACGCTCTATCCTCATCATATCCTGGACTATCTGGTCTATATCCATCCCCGTGGCCAATCCGCCCACTCTCATATTGTACATTCCTTACACCACCTTTATCAGGCTCTCTCATCTACAAAGATCCCCGCCAATTCCCAGATCTTGGCCATTATATCCAGGATCTTCTCCGGGGGGATCTCCCGGATCACCTCATCGTTTTCAGTATTTATGATCTTCACCATGATTTCCTTGGTTCCCTCATGGATGGAAAATTCAAATCTGGTATTCACCACCTGGAAGGCATTGTTGGCATGTTCTATGGCCTCTATGACTTCCTTTTCATTATAGATGGTTTCACTTTTCGGCTGTTCCACCCCTTGTACTGCCTTAATCTCTGTCCTGCTCTCCCCCGGGGCTTCCTTCCCCGGAGCCTTGGTGCCCTCATACTCTTTTTTAGTAGGGGTGGTGATATAATTATTCTGTATCCTGCCCACCCCGACAACCCCATCGATGCTCAATTATATCACCCCTTAAAAGAGGAAATACTGAGGAACGCCTTCGCCATAACTGGCCTTAACACAGGGCAACTACCCCCTTCCGTCCCCCACCTTCCCCCAACACTACTCACTAATCACTAATCTTTAATCTCTATTCACTCTTAACTTTTAACTGCTCTCTATTGGATATAGGGGGACAGTTTTTACTGTGCTTGATTTTACACAGAAGAACCGTCCCCCCCTTTACTACCCCATTTTCCTACTAATCAATGCTCACTTCTAACTACCCACTATTTTTTAATCTCTAATCACTTTTAACTTTTAACTGTTAACTTTTAACTGTTCTCCAATCCCTACTACTGAAGTAGCTGTAGTACCAGCTGTGGCTGCATATTCGCCTGTGCCAGCATAGCTGTGGATGCCTGCTGTAGGATGCTCATCTTGGTGAATTCCATCATCTCTCTGGCCATGTCTACGTCTCTGATACGGGATTCCGCTGCTGTCAAGTTCTCTGCGGAAGTGCCCAAGTTGTTGATGGTGTGCTCCAAACGGTTCTGGAATGCACCCAGCTTGGAACGCTCAGCGGATACGGTTTCAATGGCATTGTTGATGGTGGTGATTGCCTTGTCTGCTGCTGCTTGGGTAGAGATATCGATACCGCCCTGTAGATTGTCTCCTATGACGGTTCCGGGATCGG
>JAAYRB010000139.1 GCA_012519005.1 Clostridia bacterium | reverse complement strand
GGTGCTGCTCGACAGCATTACTAGACTTGCTAGGGCCCACAATTTAATCGTTCCCCCCAGCGGCAAGACTCTTTCCGGCGGTGTGGATCCCACTTCTCTGTATAAACCTAAAAGATTTTTTGGTGCGGCTAGGAATATCGAGGAAGGCGGCAGCCTGACAATTTTAGCCACGGCCCTGATCGACACGGGCAGCCGAATGGATGAGGTCATCTTTGAAGAATTCAAAGGTACTGGTAATATGGAATTGATACTGGATCGTCGACTGGCGGAGAGAAGGACCTTCCCGGCTATAGATGTGAAGCGATCCGGAACCCGCCGGGAGGATAATTTACTGAGCAAGGAGGAGCTGGAACTTCTTTGGAATTTCCGTAAGGTAACTCATTCCTCCGGGGTTGTGGAGGTTTCTGAGATGCTCATCGATTCCATGAGGAAAACCAAAACCAATCAAGATCTCTTGAGGGCGCTGCCCCAATTATTCAAGTAGATGGGGGTCTCTACGGCTTTCTTTTAATATTTCCCCGCTCAACTTTCCTTCCCTATATTCACCCACAATATTCAGGGTATAAAACTTTCCTATTAGGGTCAGAATAATTGCTGATTCCTATAATTAGGAAATATTGCCAGAAGTCTAAGCTTGTGAGGTGAATAGATTGAATACAAGGCCAATTGGAAAATTTCTTATCACGGCGGCGGTATGCCTAGCAGTCCTGTCCTGTGCATTTCCCGCAGAGGCAATTATATTTCCCCATATATTGAAGGAAATCCCCTTAGAGGATCTTCTTGACGATGGGGAGTCCCTAGATGAGGAAAGCCTGAAGGACTATATTGTGAAGCGGGGGGACACCCTCTGGGATATAGCCCGGGAACATGGTGTGCCGTGGTGGGAATTGGCGAAACTCAATGACATAAGGGAAGGTCAGTTTATTTTTGATGGACAAGAATTGAAGATTCCCGTGGATGAAGGGGAGACCTACCTGGTTCAGTCCGGGGACTGCCTTTGGACAATTGCCAGGAAGCATGGTGTAAGCACCAACAGTCTTGCCAGGGAAAACAGCATCGGCAACCCTAGAAGGCTGCGGGTGGGATCACGGCTGAGGATTCCCAGGGGAGAAATAGCTGCCGTAAGCACGCGGGCCCCCGGTGAGGGGATATGGAGGAGGCCTTTGGAAGGCCCAGTGACATCTAGATTTGGCCCCCGGGGCAGCGAATTCCACCACGGGCTGGATATTGCATCGGATGCCGGAAGCCCCATCTACCCTATCAGTGAAGGAAGGGTGACTTTTTCCGGCTGGCTAAACAATATCTATGGTAGGGCTGTCATCATTGACCATGGGGGAAACATTGAGAGCCTCTATGCCCACAGTATGGAGAATATTGTCAGTGCCGGGGATTATGTGGATCACTCAACCCCCATCGCCAAAGTGGGCAGCACGGGTAGATCCACGGGGCCCCATGTGCATTTGGAGATTCACGTAGGGGGTAAGCCGGTGGATCCCCAGATATATGTTGATTGATTTTCATTATAAATATTGGAAAGTAAAACCGTCTCTTTTATGGGGCGGTTTTTTTATTTTATATTTTCCTGTGATATTCGTAACGGGTTTATACCGGTGAACCCAGGTATCCTGCCGTTCATCGAAAAATACTTTGCCCTGGTACTGAAGTGCAGTATACTATATACCAGTATACAGGGTGAGGGATTTTTGAATCAGGAAATGCGTGTACCTGTTGGGGGGTAAAGGTTTACAGGGCAGTTGAGTATAACAAAACCTATCGGCAAAGGATATACCGTCAAGCCCACTGCTCCTTTGGTTCAATTGCAAGAGCCGAAAGACGCTGTGACTAATTGTTCCGTTTGCGCGAAGATTGCATAGCGTATGGGCTTTAGGGTCTGTTGGCGATGTGGAGGATTAGCCGCATCAACTGTTCGAAGCGAAGCAAGTTTTGATGCGGCCCGGAACGAGCCTCACAGACCCTTGCCCTGTAGCTCTTGCAATTAAGCCAAACGGAACAATGCCGCTTACAAACACTAACCAAAGAGTCCGTCCCTGTGGTTGTTCCGCTGTTCCTTTGGTTCAATTGCTAGAGCTCCTAGGCGAAGGGCTGTATGCTTGTCAAGGGTTGGATCAAAACTCGCTTCGCTTCAGACAGTTGATCCAACAATTCCTTGACTTCGCTGACAGCCCCTAGGCCTTTACGCTATGCAATTGTCACCAAAGGAACAGCGGACTACCCTGACCAACCAAAGAGTCCGTCCCCGTGGTTGGGGTAAGGAGGTGAGGAAAGTTGAAATCAGTATGGATAAATGAGCTTACATGGATGGATATTGCGGAATATTTGGAAAAAGATGATTTAGTTATCATACCCATTGGTAGCACGGAACAGCATGGCCCCAGCGGCCCCATGGGAGTGGACACATATGCCGCCATGGCCATAGCCGAGGATGCCGCAAAGGAGGCGGGGGTTTTGGTCACACCCCCACTATGGTATGGAGACTCCCCCCATCACTTGAATTTCCCCGGGACTATATCCCTTTTACCGGAAACCTTGATTGCCGTTGTAAAGGATATAGTTCGTTCCCTGGAGCGGAACGGCTTTGGTAAATTTGTCATCGTAAACGGGCACAAGGGAGCCAACCTTGCGGCCTTAACCGTGGCCTGCAAATCCTTGAAACAGTATGAACTCCCCCATATCCAGATAGCCCTCACGGATCCCTTATTCCTGGCCACCAGAGCCGGGGAAATAAAGGACACCGTGGAGCATCACGCCGGGGAACTGGAAATATCCCATGTGTGGTACAAGCATCCCCACCTGATAAAAACATCGGAACTGACAAAGGAGAATATTGATCTAAAGACGGAGTTTTCCGATTATATCAAGGAGGATTTATTTGGAAAGGAGGGGGTGAAGGTGGAGGTTTTTTGGAACAACGAAGAACAGAAAGAATTTGCACCCACGGGTTCTTTTTCCGCATCCATCAAAGCCTCCCCAGAAAAAGGCAGGGAGTATCATGAAAATATGGTGGAAAATCTTGTTCAATTCATCCATTGGTTTAGAAAACCCAGCAGTGGAGGTGCATAGTTAAATGAGGAGATACGGAGTGGATGTCTTGGTTGTGGGCGGCGGGGGTGCCGGTCTCATGGCCGCCTATGAAGCCGCCAAACATAATGTCAAGGTGGCTTTGGTGAATAAAGGGAAAGTGCAGAGAACCGG
>JAAYRB010000016.1 GCA_012519005.1 Clostridia bacterium | reverse complement strand
TTCTGGTGGTGTTAGCGGAGGGGACACACCCGTTCCCATACCGAACACGGCAGTTAAGCCCTCCAGCGCCCATGGTACTCGGGGCGAAAGCCCTCGGGAGAGTAGGTCACTGCCAGATTACATAATCTTTAAAAACTCCTTTTATAAAAGGAGTTTTTATTTTTTGCGCAGAAATGATAAAGTATGAGTAAGCAGGTAAAAATGAAATTATAATGGAGGTTTTAGTATGTCATGTAAGGCTGTTCTCGTAATTGATATGCTTGGAGATTTTATAAATGAATCAGGCTCGCTGTATGTTGGCCCCCATGTAAATAAAATTATCAAACCTATAAAAGATTTGGTTGAGAATGAAAGAGCAAAAGGCAGCTCGATTATTTATATTTGCGACAACCACCTGCCCGACGATGCAGAATTCAAAATGTTTACCCCCCACTGCATAAAGGGTACTGAAGGGGCCGCAATAATAGATGTACTTAAGCCGGAGGAGACTGACCATATCATCAATAAAAGGAGATACAGTGCCTTCGCAGGGACGGATTTAGATATCACCTTAAGGGAAAAAAGTGTTACAGACTTGGTCCTAGTTGGCGTATGCACGAACATATGTGTGCTGTATACATCAGCGGATGCAAGAAATTTAAATTATATAGTGACGGTACCTGAGCAATGTGTGACATCTTTTGATTTGGATGCCCATGATTTTGCATTGAAGGAAATGAAAAAAACCCTCGGCGTTAAAATAACTTAATTCTTGAGCATCCTCCGAAAAACGTTTAGTAGAGAGGTTTATCATGAAAATTGGTGTTATTGATGGACAGGGCGGGGGCATTGGGAAGTATATAACTAAGGAGCTAAGAAAGGCTTTTAATGATAGAATCGAGATAATCGCTCTAGGGACAAATTCAGCCGCTACCACATTGATGTTGAAGGCTGGGGCTAATGAAGGTGCTACTGGTGAAAATGCCATTGTACAAAATGTTCCAAGCTTAGATGTGGTTGTTGGCTCAGTAGCAATTCTAGCGGCGAATTCTATGTTAGGGGAATTAACGCCTAAAATGGCAGAAACAATTGGGGGATGTGGGGCTTTGAAGCTGTTGCTGCCCTTGAATCGTGTGGGCATTAAGGTTGTGGGTGTAATGGATGAGCCTCTACCCCACCAGGTGGCGAGTTTGGTTGAAATGTTAAAGGTTTATAAGGAGGACCAAAAAAATGTGTGAGGCGGATGTTTACCTATTGAGTCAGGGGAGTGAAGAGGTGCTCTTTCTGGATAAGGTAGATAAAATTATCCCTCAGGGTGACGAGCTGTACCTAGAAAATATATTTGGTAAGCGCAAAACGGTGAAGGCTCGTATTAAGGAAATGACTTTAGTTGAGCATAGAATTTTGCTGGAGAGGCTCTAATATTGGGGGCGGCCGCAGCAAGGGGCATTAGGCTGATTTATTGAACCATCGTTTTGGATGATAAATAGAGATGGGGTGTCAGTTTTGCACGAACGCACAGAAAGAATATCACAATGGATTGCAGAAAAAGTCGCGGAAGCAGGGTCAGCTGGCGTTATTTTAGGGCTTAGCGGTGGGGTGGATTCCTCTGTTGCAGCGGTTATGTGTAAAAAGGTATTTCCGGAAAATATTCTTGGTCTAATAATGCCTTGTCACAGCCATCCCCAGGATACTCAGGATGCTTTGCTTATAGCAAAAAAGTTTGCTATTCCACATAAAACGATTGATCTAAATTCCACCTATGATATATTCCTGGAGGTATTATTAAAAAATGTATCTAAGAGCCACTTTATTGCGGAAGCGAATCTTAAACCCCGATTAAGGATGATTGCACTTTACTATTATGCCAATCTTTTAAACTATATGGTGGTGGGGACAAGCAATAAAAGTGAAATTATAACAGGGTATATAACAAAATATGGGGATGGGGGAGTAGATATTGAACCCTTAGGGGGACTCTTGAAAAGTGAGGTCTATGAAATCGCAGAAATTCTAGATATTCCGGATAATATAATAAAAAAGAAACCCTCCGCTGGTCTGTGGGTTGGCCAAACAGATCAACAGGAAATGGGATTAAGTTATGAGGAGTTGGATGGTTTTCTCAGGGATGGGACAGGCAGCAAGTATGTCAAGACACGGGCCGAGGAACTCATAGGAAAAAGTGAACATAAACGAAATACACCGCCAATACCAGATTTTTAAATGATCATTCTTAATATATATTAGTAGAAGTCTTATTTAGATTAAGGATGGA
>JAAYRB010000138.1 GCA_012519005.1 Clostridia bacterium | reverse complement strand
CGTTCCGGCTGATAGCCCACCGCCGCCTGAACGATGTCCTGTATCTCACCCACCTCATCCGCCGCCAGCTCTCCATCCACAGTGACGGAGGTGGAAAGATTCTCTATACCCCCGGGGGCGTATACCACTCTCTCCTCTATCTGGTCTATTTCATAATTCCTGGTCACATCGGTTTCTTCTTGACTGCTCTGCTGTCCCCCACCTTCCGCGGGATATGTACCTATATTCCCAGCGGTGCCGGGCACCCCGCCCATTCCCTCGGAGATGCTGCTCTTTTCCACCAGCTGTTCACTGCGTATCACCCCGTCCTCACCATATTCAATCTGGCTGACTTCCCTCTGGTCAAAATTCAGATTGGCGGTGACCATCACCACAGTTCTGTTGGGCCCCAGGATCTTTTCCATCATTCTCTCCACCCGGGTCTCCAGGTTTTTTTCAAACTCCCTCTTGAGATCCATCTGCTCCTTGTGTAGGGGCCCCTTGGCATCCTCAGGTAGGGCGATGCCCTCGCTCAGGATATTGCCCTTGGTATCGATGACATTTACATTTTCCACGGGGAGATTCTCCACGCTGCTGGAAATGAGATGGACGATGCCCTTCACCTGCTCCGGCCTAAGCTCCGCTAGAGGTTTCAGGCTTAGGACCACAGAGGCCGAGGCATCGCCGTCATCCTCTATAAAAACACTTCTTTCCGGTAAATTAATATGTACGCGGGCATTCTCCACTTCATCTAAATAGACTATGGTACGCCGCAGCTCTTCCTGCAGCGCTCTCTGGTAGTTGAGCCTTCGGTCAAAATCCGTGGCCCCCAGCTGGCTTTCATCGAAGAGCTCAAATCCCTTCCCAGTCCCACTCAAAACCCCGGCACTGGCCAGCTGAAGCCTGGTCTTATACAGGATATTCTCGGGCACCAAGATATCCCCATCGTCCTTGCCCACTTTGTAGGGGATGTTCATTTCTTCCAATTTATCCACCACTGCCCCCATCTCATCCGAGGGAAGCTCTGAGAACAGTGGAACATATTCATCCTTTATGAAAAATTGTCCTAATAATATAAGTCCAATTAATAAAACCGCCGCACCCCCGATAATCAAAGCCTTTCTGGGGGTGGATAAGGAGGTCCATTTTTCTGCAGCCGTGCTCATTGCCTGATTAACATTCATATCTCTATACACTCCCGGGTGTCAAGCCGTTAAATTTGCATCCTGGATATCTCCTGGTATGCCTCCACCATTTTATTCCTCACCTGAACCGTCATTTGCAAGGCAATGCTGGCCCTCTCAGCAGCAAGCACCACCTGATGAATATTATCCAAATTTCCTGCCAAATAATGTTGGGTCATTGCATCTGCATTTTTTTGCAGGCCATCCACATGGTGGAAGGCATTTCTTAATACCTCTGCAAAGCCGCCCTTCCCATTCTGGCTTTTCGCCGGGGTAATATTGTTTGTCACATCGGATGTTTCCGGTATCATCATGGGTATTTTCATCTATTTACCTCCTAGCCCCGACCTATTTCCAAAGCCTTCAGCGCCATGGATTTTGAAGCATTGAGCACCGTCACATTGGCTTCATAGGCCCGGGTAGCGGTGATCATATCCACCATCTCATTGACAATACTGATATTGGGCATGGCCACATATCCTTCATCGTCGGCATCTGGATGTTCGGGATTATATACCATCCTGGGTGGGGAGTTATCCTCCACAATCCCCTCTACCTTCACTCCATAGCCTTTAAAATCTTCCCCCATGGCCTCCCGCAGCCTCTCTGCAAAGATGGGCATCTTCTTTCTATAGGGCCCTCCAGTTTCTGTACGGGTGGTACTCATATTGGATATATTATTGGCAATCAAGTCAAGCCACAGCTTCTGAGAAGTCAGTGCCGAGGAACTGACGGCCATCCCTGGAAGTACCTTCACCCCTATCTCCTCCC
This sequence comes from Clostridia bacterium, assembly GCA_012519005.1. Taxonomy (GTDB): domain Bacteria; phylum Bacillota; class DTU086; order DTU086; family DTU086; genus JAAYRB01. The sequence continues at coordinate 150 of JAAYRB010000138.1, read as the reverse complement.
TTCAGAAACCACATGACGTATATTTGAAATCTTGTTATTGAGCATCCTGGTGGCAAAATTATAATTGATGCCGTTCATAGCAAGATTGGTCATCTCTTCTTCCAAATCCACATTATTGCCATCCACCCTCATGGAACCCTGGGTAATTTT
>JAAYRB010000137.1 GCA_012519005.1 Clostridia bacterium | reverse complement strand
GCGGGGGCCTGCCAGTATAAAGATATGTACCTTGCTTGACAGGTCCACCCAAAGAATAGCTGATTTACATATAGATTATAGGGGCTTTGAAACCGAGGATCACTATATGGTGGGTTACGGTCTGGACCATCTTGAGAAGCACAGAAATTTACCGTATATACTGGCTCTTGAATGATATCCATCAAGTATACCGGTATACTTGGTGAGAACCCCTTTACTAATATGAAAATTGCTGCTATTATAAAGCTGACCCCGAGAGGTTGGAAAGGAATTATCGTGAAGGGCTGGAGATCTTGTAGAAAATCATACTGAGCCAATGGGAGATTGAAAACCTTCGGGTTGGCAGGTATGGGGACCCAAGAAATCTAGAGTAGCGGTAAGGTCCGGGAAGATCACTCGGGGTTGATCTTATTTTGGTTAATACCAGGTATCTTGCGAACAGCCGCCGATTCGGCGGTTTTTCTGATTCACCACTGTTTTTTTGACTTGGATTTTTCGTTTTTCTGTACCGCAATTCTCATTTTTATATAAAAGTCTTTACCAACTACCCAGCGGAGTATAAAATGGTATACAATATATGAACACAATGGGGTCCAATCGGACTTTACTGTCCAGTACAGCTTGTTGAATGGGGGTGTTGTAATGGCCGTAATGGAGGAAAGTAATCTAGAAAGGCTTCTCAAAGAGGGACATTTTGTGGTTACTGCTGAGATTGGCCCACCAAAAAATGCCGATGCCCGTGTACTCCGTAACAAGGCAGGCCTGTTGAAAGGTTTTTGTGATGCGGCCAATATAACTGATAATCAGACAGCGGTTGTGCGTTTATCAAGTTTTGCATCTTCTGTACATATACTCCATGAAGGGGTTGAGCCCATACTTCAAATGACTGTTCGTGACAGGAACAGGATAGCACTCCAAAGCGATCTGTTGGGTGCCTACAGCCTTGGAATTAAAAATGTTGTTTGTATGAGCGGTGACCATCAAGTGATTGGAAATCACCCCGAAAGCAAAGGCGTATACGATATAGATTCCACGCAGTTGATCAAGGCAGTGTGGGATATGAAATGCAATAAAAAGTTTATGAATGGGGAAGCCATAGAGGATGCCGCCCCAAACTATTTTATAGGTGCCGTGGCCAGCCCATTTTTAGAGCCGGAAGAATTGAATTTACTCAGACTAGAAAAGAAAATATCGGAGGGTGCAGGCTTTGTTCAAACCCAATGTATTTACGATATGAAACTTTTTGAGCAGTGGATGGCTAAGGTTAGGGGGTTGGGTCTGCATGAACATTGTTTTATTTTGGCTGGGTTAATGCCCCTAAAATCTCATAAAGTAGCCCGGTATATGCAGAGCAATGTACCGGGGGTGAAAGTTCCGGAAACCATTATCAGGCGTATGGAAAGGGCGGAGGATCCTTTAAAAGAAGGTATCAGAATAGTGATCGAGCAGGTTAACTGGTTGAAAACCATTGATGGAGTCAGTGGGGTTCATATTATGGCTGTTAATTGGGAAGAGGTAATTCAAGAGATTGTCACAGCAGCGGGTTTATACCCAAGGCCTGATTAAAAATTAAAAATATGCCCTTAAGGGTATAAGGAGTGATTTTTTAGATGGCGGTGGATTCACAAAGGGTAGAGCCCAGAACCTTGGATGCAGAAGATAGGGTGGGGCATTTTCGGGAAGTTCAAAGGGGCTATACGGAGGAAGAGGCCGTGGCAGAGGCCAATAGATGTTTGCAATGCAAAAGGCCCCCCTGTGCGGCGGGGTGTCCAGTGGGTATCAATATACCGGCATTCATAGATATGATAGCCCGGGGATTATATAGAGAGGCTATAGAAAAAATAAAGGAAAAAAACAACCTTCCCGCTGTGTGTGGAAGGGTCTGCCCCCAGGAAGTCCAATGCGAAAAGAAATGCATTTTGGCCAAGAGGGGTGAGCCGGTGGCTATAGGTAATCTGGAGAGGTTTGCCGCGGATTGGGAGCGGGAAACCGGTTCGATGAGTCTCCCTTATCCCGGGGATTGCCGTTTTAATATTGCAGTGGTGGGTTCCGGACCTTCTTCCCTGACGGCGGCGGCAGATCTGGCGAAAATGGGGTATTGTGTCACCATTTATGAAGCCCTCCATGAGCCAGGGGGGGTCCTGATATATGGCATTCCGGAGTTTAGGCTTCCTAAAAATATTGTCCGGCAGGAAATTGACTATATAAAAAGATTGGGTGTAAGCATAAAAACCAATACAGTCATAGGAAAAACCAAGACAGTGGATGAGCTGCTGGAGTCCCATGATGCGGTTTTTATTGGCAGCGGTGCCGGCCTTCCCTACTTTTTAGGAATACCCGGGGAGCATCTCAATGGGGTATATACGGCCAATGAATTCTTGACACGCTCCAATCTCATGGGGGCCCATGAATTTCCCAGTGTGGACACCCCCTTAGGTATTGGGAAGAATGTGGCTGTGGTGGGTGCGGGGAACGTCGCCATGGATGCCGCTAGAACTGCAATTCGTCTGGGGGCGGAGAATGTCCATCTAGTTTACAGGAGGACAAGGGAGGAGATGCCCGCCAGGAGGGATGAAATTGACAAGGCTCAGGAGGAAGGCGTCCAATTCCAATTGCTCAGTTCACCGGAGAAGGTCATAGGAGATGATAAAGGGAATGTCATGGGCTTATCCTGTCAACGTTATGATCTTGGTGAACCTGACCACACGGGCAGGAGGAAGCCCATAAGCAGGGAACATGGGGAATTTTGCCTTCCGGTGGATACCGTCATAATTGCGGTGGGGCAGGGAGTCAACCCCTTGGTCTTAGAATCCACAGAGGGATTCGAAATTGGTCCCGGCGGTTATTTGATAACTGATGAGGTGGGGGCAACCACTAGGCCCGGGGTTTTTGCCGGTGGAGATGTGGCAACGGGAACTGATACTGTCATCAAGGCCATGGGCGGCGGTAAAAAAGCCGCACTGGCAATCCATGAATGTCTCGAAATGAGGAGGAAGGGAAAAAGGGTGGGGGCTTCCGGTAGATGTAAAGCATGAAAAGACATACACTATAAGTGATGGAAAATAAAGTCTAGATAGGGGGGCTTAATTTGGTTTCAATCCCAAGCGATATAGAGATTGCAGCGAAGGCGGACAAAAAGACCGTAAAGGAGATTGCTGGTGCCTTGGGGATTTGTAGTGAAGAGATGGAGCTGTTCGGGAGGTATAAGGCAAAGGTGTCCTTAGAGGTTTTAGAGCGCCTAAAAGATACCCCCGATGGCAAGCTGATTCTTGTAACTGCCATCAGCCCTACCCCGGCGGGGGAGGGAAAAACCACCAACGCCATCGGGCTTGTAGATGGTATGAACAGGCTTGGCAGGTCAGCGGCGGCTGCTTTAAGGGAACCATCCCTAGGCCCAAGCTTCGGTATCAAGGGGGGCGCCGCCGGGGGGGGCTATGCCCAGGTAATACCCATGGAGGATATCAATCTGCATTTTACCGGGGATATCCATGCCATTACCTATGCTCATAATCTTTTAGCTGCAATGGTGGACAACCATATTCACCAAGGTAATGAGCTGGATATCGATCCCCGTAGGGTGGTGCTGAGAAGGATAATTGACTTGAATGATAGGGCGCTGCGATTTATAGTCAATGGTCTTGGAGGCCCCAAAAACGGAATCCCCAGGGAAAGCGGTTTTGACATCTCCGTAGCCTCAGAAATTATGGCCATTCTGTGCTTAGCGAGAGACCTTGAAGACCTAAAGGAGCGGATGGGTAAGATTGTAGTGGCTTATACATATAGGGGGGATCCAGTGACGGCGGGGGATCTTGAGGCCCAGGGTGCTATGGCTATTCTCATGAAGGATGCTATCAAGCCCAATTTGGTCCAAACATTAGAAAACAACCCGGCATTCATTCACGGAGGGCCCTTCGCAAATATTGCCCACGGTTGTAACAGCCTCACCGCAACAAAAGTTGCCTTAAAAACTGCTGATTACGTGGTAACGGAGGCCGGTTTTGGGGCCGACCTAGGTGCAGAGAAATTTTTTGATCTCAAATGCAGATATGGTGAGCTGAAGCCCGATGCAGTGGTGGTTGTTGCTTCGGTGAGAGCACTGAAATATCATGGCGGCATGGATAAGGATTCTTTAACAGTAGAAAATCTAGGGGCTTTGGAAAGAGGTGCAGAAAACCTTAGAAAGCATATAGAAAATATAGGTAAATTTGGTGTGCCCGCGGTTGTGGCCATCAATGCCTTCCCCACAGATACCGAACAGGAATTAAAAAAATTGGCAGATCTCTGTAAAGGGTTTGATGTACCCACTGCTCTATCCCAGGTTTGGGAAAAGGGTGGGGAGGGGGGGACTGAACTGGCCCATAGAGTTTTGGAGACCCTAGAGAAAAAAGAATCAAATTTTAATTACCTATATGAGACAGATTTACCCATCAGAGAAAAAATTCATATTATTGCTCGGGAAATTTATGGTGCCCGGGGCGTTGATTACAGTGGGGAAGCGGATAGTGAGATGGACAGATTTGAGGCTTTGGGCTATGGTGATTTACCCATATGCGTGGCCAAAACCCAGTATTCCCTATCCGATGATCCTTCAAAAATCGGAGTCCCAGAGGATTTCAGCATCACGGTTCGAGAAGTGAGACTGTCCGCCGGTGCAGGATTCATTGTGGCTATTGCCGGGGATATCATGACCATGCCGGGGCTGCCAAAACGGCCGGCGGCGTGTAATATGGATGTTAACGAACGGGGAGAGATTACCGGCCTGTTTTAGTTTTACTGGGCGTTTTATTTCATGTATTGGGAAAATTGTGCGGAGTAGTGTGAAAAATCTCAAAAGGAGCCGTGCCTTATGACGGCTCCTTTATTTGTTGTGGATTTGTAGAAACAGATACTGCAGGTAGGTGAAATTGGGATTTATAAAAAATGCTGTACCGGTGACAGCTGCCTTCCCTGAAACTAAAAAGGTGATGAGATGCTGTTTTATACACGGTAATACCCTATGGTTCAAGTTTATTAGGGCTTATGAAGGATACAATTATTCACTTTAATATGGTAATATAGAAAATATACAAATAATTGGAGGGTTGCTGTATGACAGACAGAGTATTTAATTTCAATCCTGGGCCGGCGGCACTACCGCTGCCCGTATTGGAAAAGGCACAGCAGGAATTGTTAAACTACAAGGGTACGGGTATGTCAATCATGGAGACAAGCCACCGGTCCAAGGTTTTTGAAGAAGTGATTTTTGAGGCCGAGGATATGATAAAGGACCTCTTGGGCCTTGATGATCAGTATCAGGTTCTTTTTATGCAGGGCGGGGCCAGCATGCAGTTCGGTATGGTGCCCTTGAATTTCTTGCCAAAGGATGGAGTAGCTGATTATATATTGACGGGTTCCTTTGCAGAAAAAGCTCATAAGGAAGCCATGATAGTTGGGAAGACTCATGTGGCAGCATCGTCAAAGGACACCAACTATGACAGAGTAGTTGCTGAAAATGAAATCCAATTGAGTGATTCCCCTGCATATGTCCATATCACATCCAACAACACCATTTACGGTACGCAGTGGAAGACCTTCCCTGACTTTGGGGAAATACCCTTGGTGGCAGACATGTCCAGCGATATTCTGTCCTACCCCTTTGATGCCGGTAAGTTTGCACTGATTTATACCGGGGCTCAAAAGAATATGGGTCCTGCCGGGGTTACAATTGTCATTATTCGTAAGGATATATTGGAAAGAGTACCTTCCCATCTACCCTCTTTACTTCGCTATGATGTTATTGCCGAAAAAAGGTCCCTGTATAACACACCACCTTGCTTTAATATATATATTGTCAATTTAGTACTGCATTGGATCAAGGAAAATGGCGGGCTGGAAGGAATGAGGAGGCATAATGAGGAGAAGGCGGCCCTTATTTATAAGGTTTTAGATAGACATGAAGGGTTTTATAAAGGACATGCCCAAAAGGACAGCCGTTCCCTGATGAATATTACCTTCAAGCTGCCCGATGAGGAATTAGATAAAAAATTTGTTGAAGAAGCGGCGAAAAAGGGCTTGGTTGGTCTAAAAGGACATCGCTCCGTGGGCGGTATGAGGGCGTCCATCTATAATTCCATGAGCAAAGAGGGCTGTGAAGCCTTAGCTGAATTTATGGAGGAGTTCGCTAAAAAGCAGGGCTAATATTGAATTGAAATAAAGATTATAGGCGGGGGCAATTCCATGTGTTTTGCCCCCGGTTTTTTTGATTCAGGCTGCTGCCGTGGATAAGATCCTGTTATCCTTAGGATCCATAGGCCACGGATTGGTTGTCGGTTCTGATCTCATCGGAAGCCAAAGGTATGCGTAAATTGATTACCGTTCCTTTATTTGGGCTGCTGATGATTTGCAGACCGCCATCCTCTCCATATAGGCTTTGCAGCCTGAGATGGACATTACTTAAACCCACGCCGGTTCCGGAGCCGTAGCCCGGTTGTAATACCTTTTCCAGCTTATCCGCCGGAATTCCCACTCCCGTGTCCCTTACACTGAGATGGAGCTCCCGACCCTGTTTTTTTGCCTTCACAGTGATACAGCCATTACCATCTTTAGGTGTTATACCGTGTTTGATAGCGTTTTCCACAAGGGGCTGAAGGCTGAAGATGGGAATCATATCTTCTAACAGACTCTCATCAATGTCCTCCACAAGCTGGATTCTTTCCTCAAACCTTGCCTTTTCTAGGGCGAAATAGGTCCTAACACAATCCAGCTCATCTTTAAGTGTAATGAAATGCCCAGATTTTTTTAATGTTCTACGGAAGAATTCGGAAAGATGCACCAGGAGCTGTCGCGATTTGTCCGGGTCTATACGGCTGTACATGACTATTGTATTTAAGGTATTGAATAAAAAATGTGGGTTTATTTGTGCATGGAGGGCATCCAGTTTTGCCTCGGTTGCCAGCTGGCTTTGGCGGTCCAGCTCTGCCAACTCCACCTGCATACTAAGAAGTTGGGCAAGACCTATGGCAAGCCTAACTATATTTGGCGGCATTTGTCCATCCTTTGTTTGATACAGTTTCAATGTCCCGATCACTTCACCCCCGCATTTAAAGGGGGCTATGACTCCTGCGGACAGCGGGAAATCGCAGTCTGTTTTTGTGCAGTTCAACTCCTCCGTAGAGTTGGCCACCTTGTGCTTGCCAGTGGCAATCACATACTTAGTTGTGGCGGTGAGAATTTTATCCCCCGGCTTGTGATTTTCGCACCCCGCGCCCAAGTAGGACAGGACTCTCTCGGTGTCCGTAATTGCAATGGCGGGTATTTCACAGATCTTCTGGATTATTTCAGCGGTTTTTCTTGCGGTAACTTCATTGAGACCCCTACGCATATACTTGAGGGTTTCATGGGCAACCTGCACTGTGGGATCCGCAAGCAAGTAGGGGTTTTCCTCCGGTTTTTTTTCAGCAGGAGGTTCATCCTTCTTGGGCTTACCCTTCCACGGCCACTCTGAAAACAATGAAGTGAAAAGAAAGTTGATGGCGAATAGGCCAAATAGGAATTGGGGGTTGGCAAAACCCACCAGCCTGATGACTAGAAGCAGCTGAAATAATGAGAGGGATGAGCTGAATATCAAGGTTTTCAACACGTAAAATTTCCTCCCCTAAATAAAAATGTTGCATTCATTTATAGTATAGTCCTAATTCTGCGGAAATGAAAATAAAATCTTAGTTAGTATTTCAGTGGTGCTTTTTGTATCATGTCAATTTCCTCAAGGAATGAATGTATATGAGCCGTGGGAACTGCCAAAGCCCTGATTTTCTTGGGATCTCCTGCAGTTAAGTGGGCAAAGATGACCCCTATCACCTTTCCCTCATTATTATAAACCGGGCTTCCGCTGCTTCCCGGCTGTATGGGCGCATGGATTTCCATTATCGGTTTCTCCATGCTGCTGACAATCCTGTACCGGGGGATATCTCCTGTGATGACTATCCTGTCAAGACCCCGGGGGTTTCCGATAATGACCACCTCTTCCCCCACCTTGGGAAGGGCTTGGGCTGCTAGGGGTGCTGTGGGAAGGGCTTTACCTTTCAGTTTTACCAAGGCTAAATCCGTTTTCGCACTGGTGTACCACTCCACCGCCTGATAGGTCCCCTGCCCGGGAAATCCCACCTCTATGCCCCGGGCTCCCTCTACGATATGTTTGTTGGTTACGATGAGGCCCCGGGGATCAATATTAAATCCCGTACCCCTACTTTTGACATCCGGCGCCCCGTCCATTCCCCACGCCTCAATATGCACTACTGGTTCCTTTAATGGCAGTATTTCCTCAGCTTCCACTGTAGTGCCCTGTTTATCCCAGGTGGCCGAAGACAGCCATGTGAAAACCTTCAGCCAGTTTCCCAGAATAAAAAAAGTGAAGATTAAAAAAGTAACAGCCGCAGAGGCCTTCCAAAAAAACGGGGTTTTTTTACCTTCCTGTAATCTTGCAGGGTCTTCATCACCGTAAAGCAGATTCAGCTCCTGTATCAGTTGAATGTCCAAATCATTATGCAGTTCTTCATTATCCGGTATCTTATTCCCAGGAAAGTTTTTATTGCTGTTTTGTTCCAAGGCCCACCCTCCAATGAAGGTTTTTTTGCTCGATTTTATCGCAGGCAATTTAGGTTTCTGATTTAAAACTTAGGCAGAATTGTAATTCTAGTAAAAATTCCAAGATTAGGCTAAAATATTGAGGATTGTATATGTTAGGTCTAAATCATTATATAATAAAAGAAATTCTATAAGAAGATTTGGGTGAAATTGACATGCTTTGGGGTGTTGGCACTGATATTATTGAGATAGACAGAATTACCAAAGTAATAGAACGTTTTGATCATAGATTTTTACAGAGAGTCTTTACACCTAGAGAGATAGAAACAGCCAGAGGTCGAGGTGCTTTATTCAATGCTGCACTGGCTGCAAGGTTTGCCGCCAAGGAAGCGATTTTGAAAGCCTTGGGAACCGGCCTCAGGGGCTTGAAATGGGTGGATATTGAAATTGTGTCCCGGGAGAGCGGTCGTCCTGAGGTGGTATTGCGGGGGGAGGCGGAGATTCTTGCTGGGGAAAAAAATATTGCCAGTATTCATGTGAGCATCTCCCATTGTAGGAATTACGCGGTGGCCTTCGCGGCGGCGGAAAGGAATGATGGTTTTGAAACTGGTAACCGGTGAACAAATGAGAAGGTTGGACAGAAAGGCAATGGATGAATTTGGTATCCCCGGTCTGGTGCTGATGGAAAACGCCGGAAGGGGGGTTGGAGAAGTTGTCAAAAATTATTTTAATGGGAGAGTTGAAAGTAAACGTATATTGATTTTTGCGGGCAAAGGCAATAACGGTGGGGATGGTTTTGTGGTGGGCAGACATTTGGCCAATTGCGGTGCGGATGTTAAAGTTTTTTTGCTTTCCCCTTTGGAGGAAGTAAAGGGTGATGCATTGATAAATCTAAAAATTCTAAAGAAAATGGATATACCCGTGGACACCATTTCCAAGCATGGGGATATCCATCGGATCAGCATCTCTCTGCTCCATACTGATCTAGTGGTGGATGCAATTTTCGGCACAGGTTTTTTGGGAAAGCCCCCGGCGTTGATAGAAGAGATTATCTGTGTTCTAAATGATTCCAGCAAACCGATAATTGCCGTGGATCTGCCCTCCGGCCTAATGGCTGACACAGGGAAGGTTGAGGGTTCATGTATAAAGGCTCATAGAACCTGCACATTTGGTTTTCCAAAGCTGGGCCTTTATCTTCATCCCGGCAGCCAATATTCCGGGGAAATTGATCTTGTGGATATCTCCATCCCATCCGTCCTAGCAGAAAAAGATAATTTGCCCTACAATTTGATCGATGAAAAACTATGCAGTTTACCCCCTAGGGATTCTGAGGGGCATAAGGGAACCTATGGCCATGTCTACATAGTTGGGGGTTCGGTGGGGATGTCCGGGGCGGTGGGAATGGCCTCCAGCGCCGCTTTAAGGGGTGGTGCAGGCTTGGTCACGGCATGTGTTCCCCATTCCGTCGGCCCAATAACTGACAGCGGTCTTATGGAAATCATGACCACCACTATTGAGGGAACAGGGGATGGGGTCTTCCACGGGGGGTCAGCCGATATAATTGCAGATCTTGTTAGTAATGCCGATGCCGTAGTAGTGGGGCCCGGTATGTCTGAGAAAAAGCCGGTGGATGAAATGCTTCTCAACCTTTTGCCAAAGATAACAGCCCCCTTGGTAATTGATGCCGATGCTCTTAATATTATCTCTGAGAATATTTCAATTTTTTCAAAACTTAATACACCTGCAATCATCACACCCTACCCAGGGGAGATGGCCCGTTTGATGGGTTGCGGGGTTCCACAAATCCAAGGGGACAGATTAGGGGCGGCGCTTCAGGCGTCCCGGGAATGGGATGTAATTGTCGTCCTAAAAGGAGCAGGGACAATCATTGCAGCCCCAGATGGAAGGGCCTATTTAAACAACACGGGCAATCCAGGTATGGCCACGGCAGGGATGGGGGATGTGCTTGCAGGTCTGATCGCATCTTTTTTGGGCCAGGGTATGGGGCCCTTGGAGGCAGCGGCAGCGGGAGTTTATGTTCATGGAAAAGCCGGGGATAGACTGATTGGTAAAAAGGGGCATAGGGGAATGGTGGCGGGGGATATATTGAAGGAACTGCCCAATGTTATAGTGGAACTAGAGAGACGATGCAAAGAGGGTGACGATTTTTGACAAGACCTGTTTGGGCTGAAGTTAATCTTAGAAATTTAGCATTCAATATGAAAGGGATCAAAGGAGTATTGAAAGGGGGTTCAAAGCTCGCAGCAGTGGTCAAGGCCAATGCCTATGGCCATGGTGCAAATGCCATCAGTAAGGCCGCTTTACGGAATGGTGCTGACTGCCTCTGTGTGGCAGTCCTAGACGAGGCCATAAGCCTAAGGGATGAAGGTATTCAGGTTCCAATTATCATACTTGGGTATACTCCCTATCCGGATCTCCATGTGGTAAATCACTATGATTTAACACAGACCATCTTTGAGTTGGGGCAGGCGGAGCTGCTGTCGAAGGTATCAGTGGATAGTGGTAGAAAAACTAAGATTCATCTAAAAATTGATACAGGGATGGGCAGGCTTGGATTCCCCACCGGGGGGAAAACCCTGGATATCATTAGAAAGATCATGGAGCTGCCCGGGCTTACTGTAGAGGGTATATATACTCATTTTGCAAATGCCGATGCCCTTGACAAGTCACACACCCTTGAACAATTTAATGATTTCCTGATGTTTTTGGACGAACTGGGGAAAAATAACTTTCGTATCCCCGTGGTCCATGCGGCCAACAGCGCGGCTTTGATGGATTTACCCCAAACCCATTTGGATATGGTCAGGCCTGGGATAATTTTGTACGGCCATTATCCAGCGGAAGAAGTGAACAAAAAAGCGCTGCCCCTAAAACCGGTGATGACATTAAAAGCCAGAATAGCAGATGTTAAAAAGGTCAGGGCAGGAAGCAAAATCAGCTATGGCTGCACATACACGGCTAAAAAGGACAGCCTGATTGCGGTCATACCCATAGGATATGCCGATGGATACAGCAGGTTGTTGTCTAATAGGGGTGAGGTTTTAATTAGGGGATTTAGGGCGCCGGTTGTGGGCGCTGTGTGCATGGATCAGATGATGGTGGATGTGGGTCATATTCCGGGAATCGGCACCAACGAGGAGGTGGTATTGATAGGAAAGCAGGGCAGGGAAGAAGTTAATGCCGAAGAAATAGCCTCTTTTACAAGAACAATAAATTATGAGGTTTTATGCAGGATTAGTGAGAGGATTCCAAGAAAGTACATTCAATAAGGAAGTATGGATTGCTAAGTGGATCAATTCCTGATTTTATATACTGCTGTACTTGCATAGAATGGGAGTAATGAGCTATAATTGGGTGTAACTGTTTCTACTTACCATGGTGCCACAAAGTGGGGGTGCTGTTGTGGGAGTAAAAAGAATAATGATAAGTTTGCCCGAAAGCCTTTTGAAGGAGGTGGATGGGCTGGCATCGCTGGAAAAAAGGAACCGTAGTGAATTTATACGGGAGGCTATGAAGCTTTATATAGCTGAGCGAAAAAGACGGGGTATGAGGGAGCAGATGAAGAAGGGGTACCAGGAAATGGCCAGTATAAACTTATCTCTGGCTATGGAAAATTACGAAGTTGAAAATGAGGCTCAGAAGTATTATGAGAAGCAATTAGCGGAGTGCTAGGGGATGAATACAGATGAATGTTCTAAGAGGTGAGGTTTATTACGCAGAATTAAATCCCGTAATAGGTTCAGAGCAGGGGGGAACACGTCCTGTTTTGATAGTACAAAATGATATAGGAAATCAATACAGTCCTACCACCGTTATTGCTGCCATAACTTCAAAAATACAAAAGGCCAAGCTTCCTACCCATGTGGAAATCGATTGTAAAAAGGGTGGGATAGAAAAGGATTCCGTTATACTTTTAGAGCAGATACGCACCATAGATAAAAGCCGACTGAAAAAAAAGGTTGCGCTGCTTGATGATGATACTATGCAAAAAGTCAGCCACGCCCTGGAAATCAGCCTGGGCCTAATTGAGATTTGATTGAATATGATTCTTTTTTCTACTTGCTAGTCAGGTAGATATTTTTGTTTTAGGGGACATATGCCTATAAAAGGAGTTACTTTTAAAGGTGGTTCGGCCATGCTTCCTAAAATAGGCATTACATCCCATGTAAATTATTCCTTAGAGGCACTGACCCTGGGCAAGTATTATATCAGAGCCGTTGAAAAGAGTGGGGGGGTGCCCTTTGTCATTCCCTGTGTGAGGGATGGTGATATCATTGCCCGGTACTGTAATGTTTTAGATGGTCTTCTCTTTACGGGGGGGGATGATATTTCTCCAGATTATTTTGGGGAAGAACCCAAAGGTACGCGAAAGATTACGCCAGAAAGGGATGCTTTTGAAATTCTGCTGGCGAGGAAATATCTTCTTACTGGTAAGCCGATCCTTGGTATTTGCAGAGGGCTTCAGCTTTTGAACATTGCGGCGGGCGGCAGTATCTATCAAGATATAGACACTGAGATTGAGGATGTTGTAAAACATATGCAGGAAGCTCCGGGTTGGTATGCTTCCCATTCCGTGGTCATTTCTAAGGGTACTTTATTGGAACAGGTGTACCTTGATAACGAAATCAGGGTTAACAGTTTTCACCACCAGGCGATAAGAGATTTGGCCCCGGCATTCCATGTGTCGGCCAGGGCATTGGATGGGGTAGTTGAAGCCGTTGAATCCCCGGGCCATAGGTTTTTGATCGGTGTTCAATGGCATCCGGAGAAAATGATTTTTAATTCCATATCTCTTCGGCTTTTTGAAATTTTTGTCGAAGCAGCGGGATTGGGAAATTAAGGGGGCTTTTTAGTGCTGGCGCTGGTAAATAGCAGGGTAATTACTATGGAAATGGACGAGGACAGGCAAAATAGTTGGCTGGTTCATGATCCTGGTTGGATTGCAGTAGGGCATGGTAAAATAATGGGCATTGGGGCTGGCTCACTGCCTTCTGTTTTTAAGGGTGACGCTGATATAATAGATTTAAAGGGGAAAACCATCACACCGGGTCTCATAGATGCCCATACCCATGTGGGAATTCTTGAGGAGGCCCATGCCAAGGAAGGCGATGATGCCAACGAGACCAGCGAACCCGTAACCCCTCATTTGAGGGCATTAGATGCTGTTAACCCAAGGGATATGGCTTTTAAGGCGGCGATAGAGAGTGGAATCACCTGTGTCTGCTGTCTCCCGGGAAGCACCAACATTATTGGGGGCCTGGGGGTGGTGCTGAAGACCCACGGCAGCTGTGTAGATGAAATGGTGGTGGGGGAGGGGGGCTTAAAGGCAGCCTTTGGTGAAAACCCTAAACGTTGCTATGGGGAGAAAAAGACCTCACCTATTACCAGAATGGCCGTGGCGGGGCTGCTTCGGGAGAGCCTTGTACAAGCTGATAATTGGCGTAGAAAAAACAACAGCTGGAACGAGGAAGAAAGAGAGAGAGATTTACATAAGGAAATTCTTGTGAGGCTTTTAGATGGGGAAATAACCATGAGAGCCCACGCCCATAGAGCGGATGATATCCTGACGGCAATGAGAATTGCCAATGAGTTCAATCTATCCTTGGTTTTGGATCATTGTACGGAGGGCCATTATATTGCCGAAGGGATAGCATCATCTGGGCATCCTGTTGTTTATGGACCCATGTTCCTGGGAAGGGTCAAACAGGAGTTGGAAGGCATGTCCGAGGCGACTCCCTTGGTTCTCAACCAGCTGGGCGTCAAGATGGCCTTGGCCACGGACCATCCAGAGATATCTATTAAATATCTTCCCCTATGTGCTTCCATTCTTCATAAATGGGGTTTGTCCTGGAAGGATGCCTTTTCCTGTATAACTATCAACCCGGCGGATATCCTGGGTCTTGGCCATAGAATTGGAAGTCTAGCTCCTCAAAAGGATGCAGATATAGTGGTTTGGGATGGTGATCCTTTGGACATCCACAGCGGGGTTGAGATGGTTATAATTGACGGTGATGTGGTATTCAAGCGAGATGGCAAAAATAAAAAAAACAACTGTTTGCGGGAGGCGGATGTGGGATGGAAATTCCAGATCTAGGGCTTTATTTACTTACAGGGGAGGATATCTCTGCCGGCAGGTCCACCTTGGAAATAGTCGAAAAAGCTATCGAGGGCGGTGTACAAACTATACAACTTCGGGAGAAAAAAATGTCCGCCGGCCAGCTGGTTCGGCTGGGAAAAAAGCTCCGGGTAATAACCAGAGAGAATGGAGTGGCTCTGATCATCAATGACAGGGTGGATGTGGCTTTGGCGGTGGGGGCCGATGGTGTCCACCTGGGCCAGGATGATTTTCCCATTGAGGAAGCCAGGAAACTGCTGGGTAATAGAGCCATACTTGGCCTTTCCGTGGACAATGTGGAAGAGGCTGTTAAAGCGGAGAGGGCCGGGGCTGATTATGTGGGATTGGGTCCCATCTACAGGACAATGACTAAAACAGATACAGGGCCTATGATAGGGCCGGAAAGTATCAGGGAAGTAAAGGACCGGATTGGAATACCTGTGGTGGCCATAGGGGGGATCCATATGGAAAATGCCCCGGCGGCATTGAGGGCGGGGGCAGACAGCTTAGCGGTCATAACTGCGGTTACTGAGGCAAGGGATATTACAGGGGCAGCCAGAGATTTGACCAATTTGATCAGACAATATGGGGGTTGAGCCCATTGGAGGAGCTGTTAGATCGCGCCGGGGAACTGCTGGAAAAAATACGAAAAGAAAGGCCTTTAGTACATAATATTACCAATATAGTAGCCGCAAATTCCTGTGCTAATATACTGTTAAGTGTAGGGGCATTGCCTGTAATGACTTATGATAAACGGGAAATTGGGGATATTGTGGCAAAGAGCCAAGCCGTGGTTTTAAATTCCGGCACCCTAACACCAAGGAAACTGGATGCCATGATTTATGCAGGGAAGGCGGCCAACAGGGAAAGTGTCCCCGTTGTGCTTGACCCCGTAGGTGCCGGGTCCAGCACCGCTAGAAGCAAGGCAATACAAAGAATGTTAAGACAGGTGGATATAAGCGTCATCCGTGGAAATTTTTCTGAAATATCTTTCTTGGGAGGGGGCAGCTCCCTTATTAGGGGAGTGGAAGCCGTGGGAAAACCCTTGGATCCCTTGGAGTTAATTAAGGATATATCCATAAAATTTTCCACCACAGTATGCATTTCCGGTGAAACCGATTATATATCCTGTGGTAAAAATACCTATGTTATAAGTAATGGACATCCATTAATGGCTAGGGTTACGGGTACAGGCTGCATGCTCAGTACATTGGTGGGAGCCTTTACTTCCGTAACCTATGATTATGATATCGCGGCAGCCGCTGCGGCCCTGCTCTTTGGAATATCGGGCCAGCTGGCAGGGGAAAAAGCCCGGGGGCCGGGATCCTTTCAGGCCGAACTTTTCGATACAATTTATTCTTTGACTCCGAGGGATATTGTGGAAAAGGCCAGGCTGCGGAAAGAGAGCTGAAAAAAATTACTTTATGGCGGTTTCAGTATCTGCATCTGTAAGTAGATTTACTGGCCGCTGTCATAGGGGGGACAGACAATGAAATCGGGAGGTTTTAGCACCAGAAAGTTAACTATCATGGCGCTTTTTGTGGCCATAGGAACAATTACAGCCCATGTAATTTGGTTTCCTGCGGGACCGGCAAGGGCTTATCCCATGCAGCATGCCATCAATGTTCTTACTGCGGTATATCTTGGACCCGGGGCTGCGGGGTTAATAGCCCTTGTTATCAGTGCCCTACGCAACATGTTAGGTCTAGGTACTATATTCGCATTCCCTGGCAGCATCTTCGGTGCACTTTTAGCAGGTTACCTGTATCGGCTGTTTAGAAAGGATACTGCAGCCGTGGTGGGTGAGGTGTTTGGCACAGCAGTTATTGGTGGTCTGGTTTCTTTTCCCATTGCTAAATTTATTTTGGGTCAGGAGGCAGCTGCTTTCGCTTTTGTTATTCCATTTGCTGTGAGCAGTATCGCCGGTGCCGCAGTGGCTTTTGTACTGCTTCGCTTCATTCCCAGGGGGAGAATTTAATTTTCTTACTGGTTTAGCAGGATGGGTTATATAGACTATTCAAGGGGCATTTACTGCCCGAGAACTCTTCCTTTTTTGGAAGTTTTCTTTTTTATAAAGGGTACTGATGCTGACCATTGAAATTAACAACCAGGGTGAAGGTTTGGGAATAATTGGAGGAATTTAAATGCGGGGAACAGAAAAAGAGGGACATATGACTTTAGGGCAGTTGGAGGCAGAATGTTTGGACTGCAATAAATGCGCCCTGAGAGCAGGGGCGAAACAGGTTATTTTCGGAGAGGGCAGCCCCGATGCCCGTCTAATGTTTGTGGGTGAAGGGCCGGGAAGGCATGAGGATGACTTGGGGAAACCCTTTGTGGGTGCTGCTGGGGTACTATTAGACAAAATATTTAAGGCATCCGGGCTAAAGCGGGAAGAAGTTTATATTACCAATGTTGTAAAATGCAGACCCCCGGGTAATCGGATGCCCACAGCCAAAGAAATAAGGGCATGTGGTGACTATCTAAAAGGGCAAATCCAATTGGTAAAACCCTCCATAATTGTCTGTCTTGGTGCACTGGCAACAAAAACACTGATCAACCCCCAGGCCAGAATCACCCGTATCAGGGGTGAATGGTTTGAGAGAAATGGAATCAAGATTCTCCCCACCTTCCACCCAGCCGCTTTATTGAGGGACCCCGGAAAAAAAAGACCTGTTTGGGAGGATTTCAAGGAATTGGTGAGGGTTTACAGGGATATCTCTGTTGAGCAAATGGATCTCAAATGGTAATTTAGTTTGCATTTAATGGGCGATGGTCATAATTATTAGTGATCCTAAGCCGTATACAGTTATTAAAAGGAACAGGGGAGAAAAAGGCTTGTTGATAAAAAAGATTCCTGCCACAAAGGATATGTTGGAGTTTGGCCAACTGATTGGAAACAATCTCCGCCCCGGTCATCTGATCTATCTTGTTGGGCGGCTGGGGGCGGGGAAAACCACACTGGTTCAAGGCATCGCTCAGGGTTTAGAGGTGAAGGGATACATAACCAGCCCATCCTTTACCCTGGTAAAGGAATACCAGGGAAGAATTCCCCTTTATCATATGGATGTTTATCGTTTAGACGACCCGGAGGAATTTTTAGATCTAGGTTTCGATGAATACATACATGGGGATGGGGCAGCCGTCATAGAATGGGCGGATAGGATTGAGCATATCATAATGGAGGAGTTTTTGAGAATAGAATTTATAGTTGATGCCAATGATGTGCGCATCTTACATATGAAGGTTGAAGGGAAGGAACATCTTGAGCTTGTTAAGGAGCTGAAAAAAAATGCTTGTTTTGGCGGTGGATAGTGCCACCAATGCAGCCGGTGCCGCTGTTGTAAGCGAGGAGGGTATTCTTGGTGAGTTTTTTTTGAATACAGAGAAAACCCACTCGGAAAAGTTGATGCCCTTGATTGATCAATTGCTAAGAGATACTGGTCTGGATCTTCAGGACATTGGCGGCATTGCTGTATCCATTGGCCCGGGGTCCTTCACAGGTTTAAGGATTGGTCTAGCAGCTGTGAAGGGGTTGGCTTTGTTTCTGGATAAACCGGTGGTAGGGATCCCATCGTTAGATGGTTTAGCAAGAAACATTTCCCCGGTGAGTGGTCTTCTGTGCCCTGTTATCTATGCAAGAAGGGATGAGGTTTATTCTGCATTATATATCCATACTGCTGGTGGGATAGAGCGCATATCCCATTATATGGCGGTAAGTCCGAGAAGGTTGGTTTCCCTTCTGGAGAACCTTGATAATAAAGAAGTGATATTTATTGGGGATGGGCTGGACATCTTCCCCCAGGATTTACGGGATTCTCTTGGGCCCGGCTGTAACATTGCCGGGAGGGAACATCGTCTTACGCGCGCTTCAACCATAGGATTTCTAGGTCTAGAAAAATTGAAGGCCGGTAAAAAGGATAATTTGGATGATTTGGTTCCTTTTTATATTAGGGCTTCCGCGGCGGAAACAAGATGGAAGAGTAATGAAAAGAAAGCATAGAGGGTGGAGGCATTGTTGGAAATAGAAAAATCCCTGATTATTGAGCCTATGGAAATTAGACATCTAAGCTATGTTTTGGGTATAGAAAAGGATTCCTTTCCATCTCCTTGGTCCCCCAACACATATATGAATGAGCTGACAGAGAACAGCTTTGCACACTATTTCGTATGTTTTTTGGATGAAGAACTGGTGGCTTATATTGGGCTGTGGATCATTATGGAGGAGGCCCATATCACTACCATTGCAGTAACACCGAAACATAGGGGGAAGCGGATCGCAGAAAAATTGATCAATTTCGCTATAGGTTATGCCAAGATCCAGGGTGCTAAAAAGATGGTTTTAGAGGTGAGGGTGTCGAATTTTTCAGCTCAGAAACTTTATAAAAGGATGGACTTCTATAGGATCGGCCTTCGTAGGGAGTACTATAGTGATAACAAGGAAGATGCCATCGTTATGCTCAAAAATATTTCCCAAATGCAAGATCAGGATGGGGTTTAAACATCAAGTTCATTATTCTTGAAAGGCTTGTGATGATGTGAAGAAGGGAGAAAAGGTAATTTTAGCGCTTGAGACCTCCTGCGACGAAACATCAGCGGCGGTTGTTTCAAACGGGAGTAAGATATTAGCTAATGTGGTTTCTTCCCAAATAAGGATTCATCAGAGATATGGGGGCGTTGTGCCAGAGATTGCTTCAAGGAAGCATATGGAAAACATAAATTATGTGGTCAAAGAAGCCTTAGAACAAGCCCAGTGCGGCCCGGAAGACTTAGACGCGGTAGCCGTGACCTATGGGCCGGGCCTTGTGGGCGCCCTGTTAGTTGGTTTATCCTTTGCTAAGGCCGCCGCCTATGCCCTCAATATCCCCTTGATAGGAGTGAACCACCTGGCGGCCCATATATATTCCGGATTCCTGGTAGAAAAGGAAGTGGGGTTTCCCATTGTAAGTCTCGTGGTTTCCGGGGGGCATACCAATATTATCCATATGCCCAGGCACGGACATTTTGAGGTTTTAGGACAAACAAGGGATGATGCTGCCGGCGAGGTTCTAGATAAAATAGCCAGGGCCATGGGGCTCAAATACCCGGGGGGGCCAGAAATTGAAAAATTGGCTCAGAAGGGTGACCCTGAAAGATTTGAATTCCCCAGGGCATGGTTGGGAAATAGTTATGATTTTAGTTTCAGCGGATTGAAATCCTCTGTGCTAAATTTTTTACATAATGCTGAACAAAGGGGGGAGGAAATTTCCCCCCGGGATGCGGCAGCAGGTTTTCAGGAGGCAATTTTCGAGGTACTTATTCACAAAACCACGGGGGCGGCTGTGGAAAAAAGGGTGGATACCGTAATGTTGGTTGGGGGTGTGGCCGCAAATAAAAGGCTGAGATCCAATTTAAAGGAGAAATTAATGCGTAGGGGCATCCGGTTGATAGTTCCACCCATAGAATTATGTACAGATAATGCCGCCATGGTGGGCTGTGCTGCCCATTACCAATACCTGGAGGGAAGATTCTCGGATTTGACATTGAATGCCATTCCTAATCTAGGGTTCGGGGGCTAGTCAGGGAAGGCCAGAATCTAATAATGTGGATAATGTGGATAAGTCTGTTGATAACTTCTTTTTAGGGTAATAATCACGCCAAGTACCCGGACTAAGGGATGATATCAGATTTACTGTATGAAGGTCCCTCGTCGGTATGTATGGAGAAATATCGATAATTGCATGGAGACCCCTTTATGGGCATTTACTTGGGAGTACCCTTATGCGGCTTTTTCATGTCAGCGGTCCAAAAATAGATTCTAAGAAATAAAAAACATCCTTTTCCAATTTGTTTTTTGGGGGTTTAGTGAGAATGAAGGAAGAGATAAGGAAGACAATTGATCAAATCAGGACTGCCATGTCAAAGAATGAGGTGGAAGTGAAAAGTGCCAAAATCGAAGAGAGATTGTACGGCACACAGCATTATCAGAGCGCTGTAACTATTATGACCTATGTTAGTTTCCATAATGAAGTGGGGACAAGAAATATCATGTCCGCCTGCTTCGATGACGGAAAAAATGTAGTGGTCCCCATTTGTGGTCCCAATTACACCCTTCTGCCGGTAAAAATAAAAGGCTTTGAAGATTTGGAGCCCGGCACCATGGGAATATTAGAGCCAACAAAAAAGAAGGTAATAGTGGACATCAATAGGCTGGATTTGATACTTGTACCTGGAATTGCTTTCGACAGGATGGGGAATAGGGTGGGATATGGACTTGCGTACTACGACCGTTTTCTAAAAAAATTTTCTCCCTCCACCGTTAAAATTGCTCTAGCCTATGATTTCCAGGTGGTGCCCAGTGTACCCCATGAGAAGCATGATCAAGTGGTGGATCTGATAATTACTGAAAAGGAAATAATTCATTGCCAATGATCTTCTGAGTATGAGCCGTGGGTATCTAATATATAGAAAAGCGCGAGCAAAACTAAAATAGAAAAATAAGCCTGGTAAAACGTATATTTCCAACCTAGTTTGGAAATATTTTATGTGTAAAGATGTTTGAAACGATATTAAGTAGGTGAAAATAACCGATTTGTCGGGATAAATATGTCAAAATCGGGTTTAATGCCCTTTTAGGGCCGTGGCTAAAGGTTGCATTTATCAGTATTTCTTTACTATTATCTATACTAGGATGTTAGCACTCGCAAATAACGAGTGCTAATAATATAAAATACGATCAAACAAACTTTTCAAAGGAGGCACAGTAAATATGAAAATAAAACCTCTAGGAGATAGAGTGGTTGTGAAAACCATGGAGGTTGAGGAAAAAACCGCCAGCGGCATTGTCTTACCGGACACAGCCAAGGAGAGACCA
The DNA here is from genome assembly GCA_012519005.1 of Clostridia bacterium. GTDB lineage: Bacteria > Bacillota > DTU086 > DTU086 > DTU086 > JAAYRB01. The sequence continues at coordinate 4,006 of JAAYRB010000137.1, read as the reverse complement.
CAGCAGGGTAAAATTGTTGCGGTGGGGCCTGATGTAGCTGATAAAGCAGGCTTTGAGATCAAAGATGGAGATATAGTTATTTATTCTAAATATGGGGGAACAGAAATCAAACACGACGGCGAGGAGTATTTGATTCTCAGCTGTGACAATGACATTCTTGCCGTGGTCGAATAATCAGGTCATAAAAACATTTAAATTACTGGAGGAGGGTAATACATAATGCCAAAGGATATTTTATACAACGAAGATGCGCGTAGGGCCCTTGAAAGAGGCGTTGATAAATTAGCCAATGCGGTTAATATCACACTGGGCCCCAAGGGACGCAATGTGGTTTTAGAGAAAAAATTTGGTACTCCCATGATTACCAATGATGGCGTGACCATCGCTAGGGAGATTGACTTTGAAGATAGATTTGAAAACATGGGTGCTGAACTGGTTAAGGAAGTTGCCACCAAGACCAATGATATAGCAGGTGACGGAACCACCACTGCCACAGTATTGGCAAAAGCTATGATTAAAGAGGGTCTCAAAAATGTTGCCGCCGGGGCAAACCCCATGAGTATCAAAAGGGGTATTGAGAAAACTATAAAAACAGCGGTGGAAGAACTGCATAGGGTTTCCCAGCAGATTGACAGTAAAGAGGAAATCAGCCAAGTGGCCTCCATATCTGCTAATGACACGGAAATCGGTGATCTTATAGCCGATGCAATGGAAAAGGTCGGCAAGGATGGGGTTATTACTGTGGAGGAATCCCAGAGTATAGGCACAACTTTGGAAGTTGTGGAAGGGATGCAGTTTGACCGCGGATATATTTCCCCATATATGGTAACGGACACAGAAAAGATGGAAGCCAGCTTGGAAGAGCCCTATGTATTGATTACAGATAAAAAATTGATGAGTATTCAGGAAATTATCCCTGTCCTGGAAAAAGTTGCGCAGGCAGGTAAACCTCTACTGGTTATTGCCGAGGATGTTGAAGGTGAAGCCCTTGCAACTCTTGTGGTAAACAAGATAAAAGGAACATTTGAGTGTGTTGCGGTGAAGGCACCGGGCTTTGGTGACAGAAGAAAGGCAATGTTAGAGGATATTGCTATCCTGACCGGTGGCCAGGTGATCAGTGAGGAAAAAGGTTTGAAGCTGGAGAATACCACTGTTCATATGCTGGGCCAGGCCAAGAGAGTGAATGTTGGTAAGGAAGACACCACTGTGATCGAGGGCCGCGGTACTCAGGAAGATATTGAAAATAGGATTGCACAAATTCGTATTCAGCTGGAAGAGGCTGACAGCGATTATGAGAAGGAAAAACTTCAGGAAAGAATGGCCAAACTTGCCGGCGGTGTAGCGGTTGTTGGGGTAGGGGCCGCCACTGAAACAGAGATGAAGGAGAAAAAACTCCGTATAGAGGATGCCCTATCTGCAACCCGCGCGGCGGTGGAGGAAGGTATCGTGGCCGGCGGAGGTACTGCTTATATCAATATTCTGCCTGTTCTCGATAACCTAGAACTGGAAAACGATGAACTTATCGGGCGCAATATTGTCATGAAATCTCTGGAGGATCCCGTAAGACAAATTGCCAACAACGCAGGTGTGGAAGGTTCAGTTGTAGTAGAGAGGGTAAAAAACCTTGATCCAAATATCGGTTTCAACGTTCTTAATGGGAACTATGAAGATATGAAAGAGGCTGGAATTATTGACCCCACCATGGTGACCAGGTCAGCACTACAGAATGCTGCAAGTATAGCGGCCATGCTGTTGACCACGGAAGTTGTGGTTGCGGAGGATCCGGAAGAATTCAAGAAGCATGACTTAGGTGGTTCAGGTATCAACCCAGACATGGGCATGATGTAATCCGAGTCCCATAAACTGCCGTAATATGGGGCATTGGGAATATATAGTTAATATAATCCGTTCGGAATCACTGGATTTCGAACGGATTTTTTATACGCGGAAACAATAAATGTACGTTTCCTCATTTTTGGATTTCTATAAAACCCTCTGTCAGTAGGATAATACCTTAAAATGTAGAAATATACAATTGGCGCAGCTGCAAAAATAAATCTAACAAGGAGGTAATGTATTTGCACAACATAACCTTAATACCAGGGGATGGCATAGGACCGGAAATTACAAAGGCGACCCTAGATATTATTGAAGCATCTGGAGTCAGTATTAACTGGGAAGAGGTATCTGCCGGAGAAAAAGCTTTCGAGGAAAAAGGTACGCCGCTTCCTGATGAAGTCTTTGAATCTATAAAGAGAAACAAGGTGGCACTCAAAGGACCTTTGACAACTCCGGTGGGATCAGGATATAGAAGTTTGAACGTGGCCATGAGAAAATCATTAGATCTGTATGTCAACCTGCGGCCGGCCCGCTCCCTTAAAGGTATCAAATCCAGATATGAGGATATTGATTTAGTGGTTGTCCGGGAGAATACCGAGGATATTTATGTGGGCGTGGAGCATATGGTTGGTGAGGATGCCGCGGAAAGTATAAAGATTATAACCCGTAAGGGCAGTGAAAGGATTGTAAGGTACGCCTTTGAGTATGCCATAAGGGAAAACAGAAAGAAAGTTACGGCGGTACACAAGGCCAATATAATGAAATATACCGACGGTTTGTTTTTGGATGTGGCGAGGGAAGTTGCGTCGGAATATCCCCAAATAGAATTTGAGGATAAAATAGTGGATAATATGAGTATGCAGTTGGTCCAGAAGCCGGAACTCTATGATGTTCTTGTAATGCCCAATCTATATGGGGATATTTTATCTGATATTTGTGCCGGATTAGTTGGTGGACTGGGAGTGGTCCCTGGCGCCAATATAGGAGATGGTGTTGCCATTTTCGAACCGGCCCACGGCACGGCCCCCAAATATGCCGGTAAAAATGTGGCAAATCCCATGGCGCTGCTTTTATCTGGTGTATTGATGTTGGAACATCTTGGAGAAGTTTCGGCGGCAAATAAAATTACATCTGCACTGCAAGAGGTGTTAGTAGATGGCGGATCATTGACCCAGGACCTAGGGGGCAGTGCATCCACTTCAGAATTTGCCCAGGCGATTATAAGTAAAATGTAAAAAGGGTTTTAAGAGTAACCACGGTAGGGTGATTAAATTGGATTATTTAGGCAGCAATATACGTAGAGAGAGATCCGCAAAAAACCTCTCTATCAGGGAATTGGCTAAAAGAGTTGGAGTATCTGCAAGTTTTATCTCGCAGGTTGAGCAGGGTAAGGCTTCCCCCTCTATTTCTACCTTGAAAAAAATGTCCCTTGAGTTGGGAACAACTATTGGCTACCTTATTGATGAACCCCTGGGTATCGAGGGGCCCATAACCCGGGGAAGCAGCAGAAAGAAAGTCAGGGATGCGGTACCTGGGTTTACCATTGAACTCTTGACAACCCCTGATATTCACAAGACTATGGAGCCCTATTATTTTACCTTGAACAATGACAAGGATGCTTCCAACAACCCCTCAGTACATCAGGGCCAGGAATTTGTATTTGTGCTGGAGGGTGAAATTGAAATTTTATTGGGAGGGGAACTGCATAAGCTGGAGCAAAATGACAGCATTTATTTTGACTCTTCAATTCCCCATTCATTTAGTAATACAGGAGATAGGCCTGCAAAGGCTATATGGGTTGTAACTCCCCATTCTATATGAGAACCAAATATTACCTAAAATATTTTGGGCCCCGCGCCAGTAAGATATAGATGACAGCGGTATATTCTAGGAGGGGCGTGGGGCTTCTTGGTAATCAAAAAGACGATTTTTAGAGTTATTGCCGCAATGGTGGCTCTGATTTTGTTGGGTGTAGGGGGGGTACTCTTGCACCAACAAACAAAAATAGTACCGGATGAGCTCCTGGGTAAAGCATTGAAAAATACATTTCAAGCAAAGAGCTACTCTTATAAAATCCAATCAACCCTCTATGTGGACGGTAAGGAGCGTCCATTGAGTGATATAGAGGGTAAAAAGGATGTGGGTGATAATTATCACCTCCAGGGGG
>JAAYRB010000136.1 GCA_012519005.1 Clostridia bacterium | reverse complement strand
CGCTGTCGTTTGAAATTAAGGATCCTACCGTGTCCACCAACGAAGATGGTACGCTAACAGAAGGAACCGGGGAAACCATTGACTGGGAGGCCGGAAAATGCAAGGAGTTCCGCTGGACCTTTGAAAATACAGGCAGCAAAAAAGCTCTTTTCCGGGCCCGGCCGGAAGCTGCTTTTACCGGAACTGGGGAGCCTGAAAAGGAAGCGACTGCCTGGGGGGAAGGAACCCCATTTAATGAAGGGCAAGGCAACTGGGCGATGTATTTCGATTTTGAAGGCACAGAAAAAGAAGTGAACTTACGAGCAAAACGACTGCTAGATACTGCTCACGATATTTTTGATGCCGGGACGGTCAATGTAAGGCAGGACAGCGAAAAAATTTACATCGAAATTAAAACAACCGACGGCTGGAAAATGATTGATTCCCACGTACACCTTGCTGAAAAACCAGATTATTTTCCTACAAGTGGGGGACAGGGTGGAGGCAACCAAAATCCCAACACGGGTCATTTTGATTATAGAAAACCTTACCTAACGGAGGTTACAGGTTACCATATCTATGAAATTAATCTTCCGAACTATTCCCCGGTACTCATAGCAGTCCATGCTTGCCTTACACAGGGAGAAGCATCTGTGCAGGAAGGTGCTGTCGATTGGGAGCTGTCTTCGGACAGTACCCCCTGGGAAAAAGGAGAAGATTCAGAGGGAGATTACTGGTTTTATTATTGCCAACCTGTTGAAAGCGATGGGAAGGTTACTTTGAAACTTGAAGGCTATCTGTCTGAAAATGCCGGAAATGGTTCCTGCACAGTCGAGCTGCAGGCCGAAGCAGTGCAGGCTACCCACGGCGCGGCAAGCGCAGAATGGGGTCCTGGCAACCCTTGCGCCCGGTGATTTCCTTATCCCGTCGTTCCAGTGGATATTTACTAGTTTGACATGGCCTAAGAAATTTGCTTCCCTATTATTTGTCTAAAACCTACTGTGTTAGGAAATATTCGTTTGTAGTATTTGACAATACCTAGATTTTTATTGGCCATGGCTTTTGATGACGGCGGTACAATTTCTGCGTTTGTCCTGCAGCAGGGGCAGCCGGGAATTATAACATAGCCCTGCAGGGAACCTGTTTCACCGGCACCCTGCCAGGAAAGGTTTGTAGCAAAGGTGGGGTGAGAGCGGAAAAAAGAACTTTTGCATAGAGCTTTATAGGGGAATGGCACCGGTTTTAGGTGTACGCTTTAACAGGTAAAGGTGTTGGTTAAAAGAAAAGGTGCCGGTTTCTAACAACAGAAACATTGCAAATATACAATAATCAGGTTGCAAAACATTGCAAATTAACAGGGACCGGGTTACCAGTGGCAAGAGGTTATCGGTTTCTGACAAAGGCAAACCCGCCGCAAGGCGGGGACGCAAAGCCACAGGACCTTTTGAAAATAGAAAGGCAGCCTGGCCGCCAGAAGGGTATTTATTTCAAAATCCAAAAACAAGATCAAATTGGAGGCAGAGAAATGAAAAGCAGGATGTTAATCAGTATGTTGGTCATTGCCCTGGCGGCGGCTGTCATCGGCGGCGCCACCATGGCGTGGTTTACGGCAGAAGCACAAATTGATGAAGGAAACGTTGCTACTTTTACAGCGGGAACATTGGCGGTAGATGTTGATGGGGAACCAACTTATACACCAATGCCTGATCGTAAAATTGATAATGTAAACCCCGGCGACTGTGCTACAGTATGTTGGGATATCGTCAATGAAGGCTCTAAAAGCGCGGAACTGAGAGTAAAGATTAATGCTGGCTGGGTAGGGGAAAAATTAAACGGTGAAAATCCAGTTGCATTCTTTGCCCCGAAACCGGACAGCGGCTGGGTAATGTATGAGGTTGAAGAAGGTGATGACGTGGGAATATGGCTCTATTATACAGGCGGGCCGGTAGCGGGAACCTATGGCGATAATGATCCTGTAGTGGTTCCGCTGTGCCTGGTAGTAGGCTTTGATGGTCCCACAATGGGTAATGAATACAAGGGTGCAAAATATAACATTGGTGGAGAGGTTCAAGCAGTTCAGGCCACCAATGGGGCACCAGCAGCTGTATGG
>JAAYRB010000135.1 GCA_012519005.1 Clostridia bacterium | reverse complement strand
TGACCAGGGGGTGATTATTATTCCTATCCTTGGAGCGGATAGGAATTTTGGCCAGATCAAGCATATTGAGTATATTTGTATAGCTCAATTCATACTGGAGAGTAAATCCCAGCACATCAAATTCTATGACGGGTTTGCGGGATTCAAGACTGAAAAGGGGGATGTTACTCCCTCGCATTTCCGCCTCCATGTCAACCCAAGGGGCAAAAACCCTCTCCATCAAGAATTCTTCCCTTTCGTTTATCAGGCCGTATAGAATTTGGAGGCCAAGATGTGACATCCCGATTTCATATATATCGGGATATTCGAAGACCATCCTTACTGAAGTGCTTTCCCAGTTCTTACGCACACTGTTCCATTCACTGTCTGTATATCTGGCGGGCTTTTCCACCTTGATGAGGATCTCATTCAGTTTATTTATGTCTATGCCCAATTCATATTCCCTCCAAATAGGCATCAAAAATATATTCTTTGATTAGTTGCCAAATTAGTATTAACCGAAGCCCTAACTATCTAAGTTCCATTATTCGAAAAAACAAGGATGCCCTTAAGCCTTATTGGTCATGGAAAAGTGTACCAATACCCGTGATGGAATCCACGGAAAATGGAAAACTGCCAAGGGGGGAGGTAATTTAGAGCCATTGGATTAGGGCCGGATTCAAGGGGAACTGCTGGAGGCGGGATGGGTTGGCGGGAGGGGTGTAGCCTTTCTATTCATCAATATTGCTGTGATTTCCTTCTGCTAATTTCCCCATTGGATCTATTGGCTGACCTTTTTCACGGACCTCAAAATGCAAAAATGTATTGGCATCAGAAGAAAGAGTGCCAAGGACATCCCCTTGTTCAACAATTTGTTCTTCCTGGACAGTGATTTCAGAGCAATTTCCATATATGGTTACCAGATTACCCCCATGATCCAATTCCACGAATTTGCCAAGGCGCTGGCTTTCGTCAGTAGTTTTCACCCGACCTTTTAAGGCCGCCCTAATCTGGGCTTGGGGGGCCGCACTGGCAATGTCAATTCCCGGGTGTAATAGCCTTTTTCCATCAGAGCTCTCCTCCCATCCGTATTCCCTTACAATATTACCGGAGACAGGAATAGCCATGGCTTCACCCTTTGACAATTCTTCTTGCCTGTCTTCCTTAAGGACGGTTTGCAAAACACCTTTTTCAAAGCTGTCCATCCAGACACCCTCCCGGATGGCTTCAACAATTTTTGGGGACAGGTCGGAACTTTCATTTGATATATAGTATAGCATTTTTTCCCTAAATATCATGGAAAAAGGATTGTTAAAGCTGGATACAGATATTATAAGCACAAAAAGGCCCAAAGAAAGGGCGGGCCTGAGTATTTTTTTGTAATTTGCTAAGGAGAAGCCCCCTCCATAATACCGGGACCCATTGGCATTCAGGCCGGTGCCCCTATTTTTAAAAAGCCTCACAAAACGATTGAATAAATTTTTCACTTTTGCATCCCTCCGGACAGGCTGATTCCCTATTAGATATATGCCCGGAGGAAAGGGGGTATTCATCAAAATCGTATTTTCTGTCTTCTCATATAGATATTCAATACCAGTCCTGCTGCTAACATATTGGACAGCATGGAGCTCCCCCCATAGCTGAACATGGGTAGGGGGATGCCCGTTATGGGCATTAGACCGATGCTCATCCCTACATTTTCAGTGACATGGAAGAAGATCATTGAAGCTACACCGGCGGCCAGCAATGTTCCGAACATATCCTTTGCATTCATGGCTATCATTAGGCTTCTATAGATTATCCCAAAATAAGCCCCTAGGAGAACAACTGCACCTACAAAACCCAATTCTTCCCCCACCACAGAAAAGATAAAATCCGTATGATGTTCCGGTAGAAAATTTAGCTGTACCTGTGAACCACGGTATAAACCCTTGCCCAGGAGACCCCCGGAACCTATAGCCACCTGGGACTGGATGATGTTATAACCATAGCCCCTTCCGTTCATTCCGTCATTATATGGATTTGTAAAGACTACCAACCTCATAAGCTGATATTCCTTCAAGGGGAGTTGGAGGCCAAACTGAAAATGGGCCACTAAAATTAATATGATTGCGGCCATACCAATAGCAATGATTCCCGTAAGAAGTTTCGGGTTTGCCCCGGCAGTGAACAGCATCCCGAAAAGAATGGCCACAAAGACAAGAGAAGTCCCCAGATCCCCTGGGAGAATTAACAGCATGGGCAGGCCCACATGGGCAAAGCAGGGGATGAGATCCCTCAATGTGTTGAGTTTTCCCTTCCGCTGGGTTAGATAGTGGGCGAAGGTAATGATTATGCCTACCTTGGCAAATTCCGATGGCTGTAAAAAAAAGGGTCCTACGGGTATTCCCCGGGAATATTTACCGGTGGTCAAAGCAAATATTAGGATGATGATGGTACCCACATAGATAAACCTGTGGTATTTTCTTAGGTTGCCATAATTTATGAACATCATAAATATCATGGCTGCAAGCCCAAGAATGATAAACAATACCTGTTTTTTTACATAATAAAAGGGGTCGTGGCTGACATTCAAAGTGGCACTGCTGAGAACCAATGCACTCATCACCAAGATCCCTATTATAAAGGTCAGAAATACATAATCAATATTTTTTAAAATTAATCGCCTCTCCATGGAATCCCCTCCAAAGAATCGCCCTTCTAATTATACAATAGTCTTAATAACATATCTATGGAATCTATCCTGGGGAACACCGTGCAGGTGTTTGGAAAGCAAAAAAAGGCAACCTCAAAAGAGCTGCCCCCATTGGGGAGGAGATATATCCGGTGAAATATAGGGTTAAATTTACCATCTAGGCTCCATTTGCCTTATTATATGTACGCTTCATTTTCAATATTGGTATATTGGCAACCAATGCAAGGGATTTATCTTCATTGCAGAAATTCACATCTAAGCCGTCCTCATCAATCTCCATATAATCCGAAATGACATCGATTAAATCCTCTTTTAGGGATTCGAGTATATGGGGTGAAATACTGCATCTGTCCTGTACCAGGACAAGCCTGAGCCTCTCCTTTGCAACATTTTTGCTGCAGTCAGGTTCTGTTTTGCCCAGAAGTCTTTGTAATAGTTGAAGCAAGATCACTACCCCCTTTCGGTCATCTCATCCCTACGATTTTCTTTAGAAAAGCCATTATCCCCTCATTTATCTCCATATTCATAATGGGTACTTCCTCTCCAACGATTCTCTTAATAATATTTCTATAAGCCTCCCCGGCACGGGATTTATTGTCCAGCACAGCGGGTTCACCTTTGTTGGTGGACACAACGATCAATTCGTCTTCCGGCACTACTCCCAGTAGCCTCACGGCAAGGATATCTATGATATCATCAATATCCATCATGTCACCATGTTTGACCATCTGGGGCCGTAAGCGGTTGATTATCAATTCTGGATCCGTTATTCCCGCTGCTTCCAAGAGACCTATCACCCTGTCGGCATCTCTTACCGCGGCCACCTCGGGGGTTGTAAGGACCACTGCCCTTTCTGCACCGGCGATGGCGTTCTTAAAACCCTGCTCTATCCCAGCGGGGCAATCAATAATTACATAATCAAAATCTTTTTTTAGACTTTCGCATAATTCCACCATCTGATCGGTGGTCAAAGCCGTTTTTTCCTTTGTCTGGGCGGCGGGAAGGAGGTACAAGCCATCAAAACGTTTATCCTTAATCAGGGCCTGCTTGAGCCTGCAGCTTCCATTGGCAACATCTACTATGTCATATACTATCCGATTTTCCAGGCCAAGGACCACATCTAGATTTCGCAGCCCGATGTCAGTGTCAATCAGTACAACATCATGCCCTTCCTTGGCCAAGCCGGTGCCAACATTGGCTACAGTTGTAGTTTTCCCCACCCCACCCTTGCCTGATGTGATGACAAGAACTTCTCCCATTTTTTCTCCCCCTCTATAATCCTAAGAAATTAGTTATTTTTTATCCAGGCGGAATTGTATTTCTCAATGACAATACTTTCATCAATGATTCGTGCAACCTCAGGTTGATGGAAACCAGCCTCGTCGCTGTAGTCATCTGGGGACCTAGTTATATGGCCGGCGATTCTCAGCTGCGTTGGGCTCAGCTTTAAGGCCGCCACAACGACCTTTTGGTTTCCATAGGCACCGGCGTGGACAACGCCCCTCAAGGAGCCCAGAACAAGGATATTGCCCCCCGCAACAACTTCCGCACCGGGGTTGATATCCCCCATAACAACCACATGACCGGGGTAGCTGATACTTTGTCCGGAACGTAGGGTGCGCTCTATCAATAATGTTTTATCGGCGGGTATCTCATGGGCTTTGAATGCTGTCCTATCCTGCAGATCAGGACCCCTGTCCTTTTTTGAATCTCTAAGCCTAGAATTTTCCCCACCCATATCGCGATCATATTCCACAGGATCCATATATAGATGTGGGTAAATCTCCGGCGGCTTGGTGTTTTTTAAATCCCTATCCGGGGGTGTCAGTTGCATCAGTAAATTTATTTTTTGGAAAGGTTTCTTCATAATCGAAGCTCCTTATGGGACAATGTTCCGACGGT
>JAAYRB010000134.1 GCA_012519005.1 Clostridia bacterium | reverse complement strand
GGGAATTGTATATGGGGGTGGAATCATCATCCAAACCGCCCGAGAGGGGTTACTTTCTAGACGGGAGATGTACATTACAATAATATTTCTTGCGCTCTGCCACTCACTGTTCGAGGATAATTTTCTGTTCATAGCCATTGGAGCTGATCCATATATTTTATTTTTTGGCCGTTTTGCATTAGCGGTTATAGTAACTTTCATTGTATCGAGATTATGGAAGGAGAAGGGCAAAACCCCTATCAGTGAAAAGAAGAGTTCAGAGAATATCTATTATATGAATAAATATAGCTGTGACAATGAGGAGAGATTTTAAATTGACTGTTTTATGCGGTATAATTGGACGTCCATCCGTTGGGAAAACCACTATTTTCAATCTTCTGACCGGGGCTGCTTTTTCACGGGGAGTCAACCAGGGCTCAGCAAAAATACCAGATGAGAGGTTGGAATATTTGGCAACCATCTACGAACCCAGCAAAACTACCTTTGCTGCACTGGACATGGTAGATATTCCTGGATTCGATAATGATGAAATTACTGAACAAAACTTTAAGATTTTTCTTGAAGAGGTAAGAAAGGCGGATGCCTTGGTCCATGTGGTGCGTGCCTTTAAAGATGAATCTGTATGGCATGTTGATGGGAGTATAGACATAATTCGCGATCTAAATACTATCAATTCGGAATTAATTTTGAACGATTTAGAGCTTGTTGAAACCAGGATAGAGCGTATAGAAACCTCAAGGCAAAAAGGTGTTCCGGGCAATAAGACAGAATTATCGGCACTGCTAAAATGTAGGGAAGCCCTAGAAAATGAAATACATATTGGGGAGGCGGATTTAACTAGCGGCGAAAGGGAAAGTATTCAGAGTTTGGAATTCCTGACCTTCAAGCCCATGATAATCGCTGTGAACGTAGATGAGGAACAGCTCCTTGAAGGTTATCCACAAAAGGAAGAGGTACATGCCTGGGCCAAGGACAAGGGCGGAGAAATATTTGAAATTGCGGCAATATTGGAGAAAGAAATCAGGGAATTGGAGCCTGATGAGAGGGAATTATTCTTATCAGAACTTGGCATTGAGGAACCAGGGGTGGCCAAACTTGCTAAGGCCGTTTATTCTTCCCTGGATTTAATATCCTTTTTAACTGTTGGTAAAAATGAAGTTAAGGCATGGACGGTTGAAAAAGGTTTAGCCGCAAAAAAAGCGGCTGGAAAGGTGCATTCAGATATTGAACGCGGCTTCATACGAGCAGAGGTGGTAAGTTTTAATGATTTTAAAATCTGCGGCTCAGAAAAGGCAGCTAAGGAAAAGGGCCTGTATCGTTTGGAAGGAAAGGAATATCCCGTGAAGGACGGGGATATAATCAACTTTAGGTTCAATGTTTAAATATACCATCTTTCAGCCTTTAGAAACATTTGTATAATCCTATCAAAGCTGAGATTGAAATCCAGGGCGGCACTTTTAATAATTTCCTCTTCTAAGTCCTGAATTTTCCTGGCTAGATCTGCCCTCTTTGAAGGATCTAAGGAGGTTTCGAAGCCGTGGTAGAGGTGGGCATTCACGGCAATTATATCTTTTAATCGCAGTATTATTTCTCTATAGACTTGCAGTTCCATTTCCGATGGTGCGGATTTTAAATCACTTCCATTACAGCTCATCTCTACCTCCTGATTATATTATTCTGTTTGTATTATAGAATGATCCTTATACTGAGGGCAAGAATTTTTACTGAGTGGGGAGAAAAATATGAGAATTTTTGCTTTAGGGGATTTACATCTTTCTTCGGCCTCTCCCAAGCCAATGGATATATTTGGACCGGCATGGAAGGATCACCCCCAAAAAATTACACAAAATTGGAGAAAAAAAGTTAGTAATGAGGATTGGGTACTGATATGTGGTGATATCTCGTGGGCAATGCACCTGGATGAAGCGCAGCTGGATCTTAACTTCATAGGTTCACTGCCGGGGAAAAAAATACTAATTAAAGGAAATCATGATTATTGGTGGAAAAGCATTTCTAAAATCAGAGCTGCCCTACCCAAGGGCATGTACAGTATCCAAAATGATTTTATTCCCATTAGGGAAATTGCAATTTGCGGAACAAGGGGTTGGCAGCTCCCGGGCGGGGATATCTCAACCCGTGATGAGAAAATATATCAACGGGAGTTAATAAGGGCTGAAATCTCGCTCAAAAAAGCTCATAATGAGGGCTTCCAAAAAAAACTTTTTATGCTGCATTATCCACCATTTAATAATGGTAAACTTGATCCCGGGTTTCAAGAACTTTTTCGTAAATATGGTGTTATATGGTGTGTCTACGGGCATCTGCACGGGGAGGATCACCATTACGCTGTGGAAGGTGTCATTGACGAAACAGAGTATAAGTTTGTCTCCTGTGATTTTGTGAATTTCACTCCCGTCCCCATTACTAGGCTGTGAATAAAATTCCCCCTCACCGGGGATTTTAATCTTAGATTGAACCATCTAAGGTGAAGATGAATGAAACAGGTTGCCAAAACCAAGTATACATTGTTTATTACTTTTTTTGTTTTATTGACACTTAGTACTGCCTGCACTGCACTCCAAAAGCCCATCAGCGATAATCGGGGTACCGCCTTCTTCATCAATAAAACAGAAACTTCTATCAGGGCCGGTAATTGGGGTGAGGCAGGAGCCCAGCTCAAAAACTTGGATAAATCCTGGAAGAAAGATAGGGACAGACTAAAAAACAAGAAAACAACGGGACAAGTAAAGGTTTTCGATGATACCCTTTCTGATTTGAAAAAAGCGATTAAGTTCAGGGACAAGAGGGAAGCAATGAGGAAGATCACGATCCTTAAAAATACCTACCGCAATATCACAGCCCCATAGAATGGGGCTTTTTTCTATGGGGTTAGATTTATGCTCCCCCAACAAATGCCTTTTGTGCCGCGGGTACATCAGTGATATCATAGTGTATTAGACATTATTTTTTGACTTTGGTTACCAGGAGGTAATAATGACTCGTTCAACCCATTTATCGAACACTAAAATTTCAAAGCTATTGATCGAGTTCTCTATACCAGCAATAGTTGGTATGCTCGTCAATGCATTATATAATGTGGCTGACAGAATCTTTATAGGAAATGGGGTTGGCTCTTTAGGCATCGCAGGGATAACCGTGGGGTTCCCCATGATGATTATCATTATGGCTTTTGGAATGCTGATCGGTATGGGTGCCACCGCCCTGATTTCTATAAGACTTGGCGAGGAAAAAATAGAGGAAGCAGAGCTGATCATGGGTAATGCCATGGTGCTGTTAATTTTATTGTCAGTGGCACTATCTGCCATCGGCTATATGTTCATGGACCCTCTTTTAAAACTCTTTGGCGCTAGTAAAGCAGTGCTTCCTTATGCCAGGGAATATATAAGGGTAATACTACTTGGTACTGTTTTTTCGTCAATAGGATTCGGGATGAATAACTTCATCCGGGCGGAGGGAAATCCTCGTATTGCTATGTTTACCATGTTAATAGGTGCATTTTTAAATATCATTCTTGACCCCATCTTCATATTTGTATTGGGCATGGGAATGAGCGGTGCCGCAATAGCTACCATTATATCCCAGTTTGTATCCGCAGCCTGGGTGCTGTATTACTTTTTTAGCCCATCCAGTCTTCTTAAAATAAGAAAGAAAAATCTTAAATTGGATTCTGCGATTATTGCAAGAACCATAGCCATTGGCTCCGCCCCCTTTGCCATGCAGCTGGCTTCCAGTTTATTATTTGTGGTTTTCAATAACAGCCTTCGTGTATATGGTGGGGATGTTGCAATCTCCGGGATGGGTGTTGTGAACAGTGTCTCCGCCCTCCTTATCATGCCAGTAATAGGTATAAGCCAAGGGGCCCAACCAATAATTGGTTTCAACTATGGTGCCAAGCAATATGATCGAGTGAAAGAAGCATTGAAACTAGCCATTATATTTGCAACAATAGTTGTATGCTTGGGCTTTGTAATCAGTATGGCATTTCCATCTCAAATCATGTCATTATTCAACAAAGGCGATCATGAACTCATTGCATTTGGATCCAAGGCGCTGCGAATATTCCTTCTGCTGCTGCCGGTCATCGGGTTCCAAATTGCGGGCTCCGGGTATTTCCATGCCGTGGGCAAGCCCAGGCAGGCTATGTTTTTAAGTCTATCTAGGCAGGTACTGATCCTGATACCTTTGATTTTAATATTGCCGCGCTTTTATGGTTTGTATGGAATACTTTTTGCTGCCCCTATTTCTGATTTGGCGGCAACCATCTTAACTGCGGTGTTTTTAGCAAATGAAATGTCCGTTCTTAATTTTGAGGGCAAGAGAGATATTGTGAGCGAACCAAGATAACTATTTTTGTTGAATGGGTGGGTATGAATAAGCCCTTTTGGAAAAAGGTGGGATGGTCAATGACTAAGATCAGCAAACTGCCTATAAGCCTTTGCAAGAAAGAAGTGTTGAGATATCTCGGTTATAAACCCCACAAATCAAATCTTTCACCCCGGGTTTTGGAGTTGACCGATGAGATGATGGACAAGGCCCAATTGATAATACAGCCCCGTGGGATTTTCAAAACCCTAGAAATTACAAACATCCAAAATAATATAATTCTGTTTTCTGATGATGAGATCCGTTTAAAGGGTGCTGGGATGGCGGATTTTTTGTCTCAATGCAGTAAGGCTTCCTTCCTGGCAGTCACCATTGGAAGCAAAATTGATATGGCTGTGACCGAGCTTTTTGATCAAGGGGATTCCGCGAAAGCGGTAACATTAGATGCCGTTGGTTCCGATGCGGTGGAGCAGGGGGTAAATTGGATAACAAGGTATATCCAGAACCTTGCCAAATCCGAAAATTACCGCACCCTTGGACGCAGGAGTCCGGGGTATGGTATATGGCCAATTTTCATAAACAAGGATATAGCAAATCTGCTGAGGGTCGAGGAAATAGGAATGAAAGTACTGGACAGCTGTCAGCTGATCCCAAGAAAATCTGTGATGGCATTGATCGGCTGGGTGAGTCTCAAGTAATATTCGGTTTCAAGGGTACAGGGAGGGGTGCCTTAATGAGGAATATCATCAAACATGCACAAGGTGAACTCTTGGTTTTTGACGGTGCCATGGGTACGGAACTGCAGAAAAAGGGGCTGTCCGGGGAAGAACCCCCGGAATTATGGAATCTTCGCAAACCCGGTATAGTGAGAGATATCCACTCCGCATTTCATAGGGCCGGAGCTGCGGCAATTACCACTAACACCTTTGGTGGAAATAGGATCAAGCTTATGGAATATGGGCTTTCCGAGAAAGTCAGGGAAATCAACTACGCCGGCGTGCGGCTGGCCAGGGAAGCCATTGATTCCAATGGCTATGTGGTGGGTTCAATAGGCCCCACCGGGGGATTTTTAGAACCTTTAGGAAAACTCAGCTTCGATGAAGCCTATGATATTTTTTACGAACAAGCCAAAGCCCTATACGAGGCTGACTGCGATGCCATTATCCTAGAAACTATGGCGGATTTAGGTGAGATCAGGGTGGCTCTGCTTGCGGTCAAGGATGCCGCTAAGGGGTTGCCTGTGATAGCCTCCATGACATTTCACGAAGATGGCAGAACGCTCACCGGCACGGATCCAGAAACATCTGCGGTGGTCCTCGAAAGCCTTGGTGCAGATGCAATAGGTGTTAATTGCGGCGGTGGTCCCCATGAGTTGGAGCCTGTGGCGGCCCTCCTCTGTAAAAACACCAACCTTCCAGTTCTAGTGGAGCCCAATGCCGGATTACCGGAATTGGTGGATAGGCATACCGTTTTTAGGGAAACACCGGAGGTTATGGCGGAATATGCTGTTAATTTTGCCAGTTTAGGTGCCGTCATGCTTGGCTCCTGCTGCGGAAGCACACCAGTACATACTTCTGCAATTGCCGCCGCCTTAAAGGGGCTAAAACCTAAAAAGAGGGATTTGCAGTTCTCTACCCGTATTACCAGCACTTCTACAACCCTACATATAGGAATTGGCTGCCCCCCAATTATTGTTGGGGAAAGAATAAACCCCACGGGGAAAAAGAAGCTTGCAAAGGAAATCAAGGATGGCAGCATGAATTTGATAAAATCTGAAGCCCTTTCCCAAAGCAGAAATGGGGCCCATGTCTTGGATATCAACGTGGGAGTACCGGGGGTTGACGAAGCAGAAATCATGGCAGCCGCGGTCCAGGCGGTGCAGGGCCTTGTACACCTTCCTTTAATGCTTGACAGTGCATGTCATGAAACACTTGAGAGGGGACTCAGGCTGTATCACGGCAAACCAATTGTTAACTCGGTCACTGGGGAAGAAGAATCCATGGAAAAAATCCTCCCTCTCATAAAGCGGTATGGCGCCGCCGTTGTTGGGTTATGTATGGATGAGGGGGGCATACCTGAAACCCCTTGGGAACGGGCAGCAATTGCACAAAAAATTGTAAAGCGGGCTGGGGGGCATGGGATTCATCCAAGAGATATATTTATTGATTGTTTGACTCTCACTGCCAGCGCCCATCCCAACGCGGCTTTGGTGACCCTTGAAAGCCTAAAAAAAGTGAAATATGAACTGGGGCTTAACACCATATTGGGGGTATCCAATATATCCTTTGGCCTACCCCAGCGTTCGGCCGTAAATAGTGCTTTTTTATGCGCTTCCCTTGCAGCAGGGTTGGATGCGGCCTTGATAAACCCCAGTGACAAGGAAATGCTATCAGCCTTTCACGCCGCTTCTGTAATCGCCGGAAGGGATAAAAACGCACAAAATTATATAAAATTTTTTAATGTTAACTCGATTGAAGAGCAGGGGATTGATGGAAAATACCACGATGTTAGGAATAAGGATATACATCCCCTAAAAAAAGCCATTATTGATGGAGAAGAAGAAAATATCGTTCCACTTCTAGAGGAACATCTCGCAGAGGGATTGGAACCGGAAGATATACTAAATAACTATTTGATACCAGGGATCGATGAAGTGGGTTGGCTGTACGATAGGCGTGAATACTTTTTACCTCAGCTGATGATATCCGCGGATACTATGCAGGCCGCCTTCAACTATTTGAAGCCCTTGCTTGAGGATGGCACACAAAAAACTAGGGGCACTATAATAATGGCCACAGTAAAAGGGGATATTCACGATATTGGCAAAAATATAGTAACTATCATGCTGAATAATCACGGTTTTGAAGTAATTGATTTGGGTAAAAATGTATCCAATGATAAAATTATTGATGCCGCAAGGGAACGAAGGGCACAGATTATAGGCTTAAGCGCCCTAATGACCACCACCATGCCCAGGATGGAAGAAATAATACATGATGTTCGTAAGGAAAACCTTTACGCCAAGGTCATTGTGGGGGGGGCAGCGGTCACAAATAGTTACGCCAGGGAAATAGGTGCGGATGGCTATGGGAAGGACGCCATAGAGGCAGTCAAGGTGGTAAGGAATCTCCTTGCTGAAACAAAGCCTCTAAAATAATTTGACTATTAATTGTCAATGTAGAGAGCACGCCGGTATATACCAGCGTGCTTTCCGCATTAATCGCTGCTGATAAATCACTGATATAAAAAAACCTTTTTGTTTTCTGCATCCCAGTCTGCCTGGATATTTAACATTCTCGCCACAGCACTCAAGGGTAACATGGTTCTTCCTTGATGAATCATGGGAGGTACATCCAGAGCAGCCACACTTCCATTCACAGCCATGATTTTTTCGCCCAACCATAGATCTATCCAATTCTTACTTCGAATAATGGTTGCATTTTTGGCCTCATCATCCCAAAGTGTTGTTGAACCCATGGCTTGGGATACAAATCTCACTGGAACTAAGGTTCTTCCATGGACTACAGTGGGGGCCACATCCATTTTTTCTAAGCTGCCATCCACCATAATCTCTCTCTCACCTACGGTGAGCTCCATGGGGGGAATGTCTGCTTCAACTTCTTCCAACAATCTTACTTGTAAAGGTGCACTGAAACCATCATACCTTGCCACTACAAAAGCATCCATATCCCCGATCATATCTATAGTAAGCACACCCTCAGGGGATACCTCACCTCGACAACCATAGAACTGCCATTCCACCGAGGAGGCCGGTACTTTCAGTATTTTACCATCTTTTGCACTGAGCAGCAGCTCTATGGAAGCTTTCGTTCCCTCATAAAACAAATCAGTATCTGCATGCAGCTTAAAATCAATTATATCCCTTTTCCCCAAAACCTTAATAAGCAGCGAAGCCGTGGTAGAGCCAGATTTGGCCGTAACTTTCGCCTCCCCTGGTTTTTTGGCTGTAAAGGTGTTCCCATCCACTACCCCCCCATCACCAGTACCCCATTTTACCGGCAGATCCTTTACATCTATTGGGTTGTAGTATTGATCATGTGCGGCAAGGGATAAATGAGCCCTTTCATTGATAAACATGTATTCCTTATCTGTTTTTATAAGAAGCCTGTCCAATGTACCCTTAGGTGCAGTGCTGTAAACACCTAGAGCATTGACGACTAATCTTTCGTTTTCCTGTTCCGGTGGAAAAACTCTTTGTATATCCCATTCACCCAGGGGCCTTGCCACCATGGTTGTAGAACCACCGCCATCAAGATTAAATGCTCTCCATGCACCAATTTTTTCAAAAAATACCGACAAGTCACTCAAAGTAAGACCCTGGCTTGTGGGGGTACGTCCCTCTACCCCTACTATATAAACCCTTTTACCATCCTTTGATATTCCCGCCGCTGTGCGTGCCCTGTTGCCCCCAAGCCCGCTGGTATCCCTGGTATAGGGGACTTGCTTCCCTTGGTCAACCAACAACCCATGTCCGCCTATTATCATCGACCAATTTCTATCCGGCCTAATAGTAGAAAATATCTTGACCGAATCCCCAGGTTTAAAGTTTTCTATCAAAAATGATGCGGCATTCCCATGCCCTCTCAAAATCTCCATACCATTTGGTACTTTTTCGTAGGGAAGATATGACCCCTGACTTATTTCCACAACCCTGCCATTCTTTACGAGCATTTCTGTGGGTGTCGTCGCCCCATCCCCGCCCCTGGTTTTTCCGCCCCAGAGATCATTGTAGAGGTGGAGTTTGTTTTGATGGCTGTGTGTGCCGGAGGGGTCCTCATAATAAGTAGTTTTATTCAACCCTGCTAGGGAAAATTTACTCCCATTAGGAGCAGTGACTTCCCCTTCAAAAGAAAAGGCTTCTATGTATGCTTTCCTCTCCTGCTTTACCCCCTTGTCCTCTATGCCAAGAGCAAATAGACCATTGAGCAAGGAGGGCGAGGAAACCAGCCTTTGATTAATGATCATAGGTCCTATAGGTGCCCCTTCTCCTGCGGTATTATAGAAATCACCATTGACAGCGGCAACTGCCCCGGTATTGCGGGCCATGGCGGAAACATTCAGCCTATGGGTGAGCAGCCCTCCTCCCGCTATAGCATCCAATTTCACATATGGGTTGCTGAGATCAACTTCCAGCACATAAATTTTCGTTGAGCCTTTATGCCAATCATATTGTTTTTGTACCACTCCTGCCGTTATTGGTTCCTTAGATATTACCACGGGATCCAAGGCTTCAACTGCCCGTGCTTCTTGAACCCCCATGAGAGAAAAAAGGGAACCTAACAAAAATGCGGCGGAAATAAAACCCCATTTGATTTTCCTTAGAAATCCCTTGCTGTACATTGAATCATCCCCTTCTGTGCCCATTCATTTGGGCCCAACAAAAAATAATAAATAAACTTACAAAACGAATATACCCTCCCCTCTTATATATACTACTTATCTCGGCACACTCAGCTTGCATTTTTTTCATTTTGCCGGCTAAGCCCGAGTATAAACTGTCAAGAAATAAAGGCATACTAATACTTGAGGTGGTATAAAGTGGCAAAATGGTTTATTTCAACTGCTTCCATCATCTATGGAGAGTTGCGTGGATTCTTTAGCGGTGTTTTTGCATTGGACAATAAAGATGATTTTTTGGAGCCCCCCAAAAAAGATCTAAAGGGCGGATTGGCTAGACCCTTGGATTTTATTGCCTCAAGGATAGCGGCCTTTTTCCTTATTGGCTTACTCTTTTCCCCCTATGCATCAAAAAAAATCACACCAGCCCTGGCCCTGTTGGGCACAATCATGGTGCACATTATTTTGAGCAGGAGAAAAAGAAAAAAGGCTAAAATTTTCGATGCAAAATTAAAAAGGTATGCAGCGTGTAATAATGTGTATTCAAAAATTAAAGAAATGGGGGCAGGGGACTTTAGAATATTTGTTACCCAAGTCCTTGGCAGGTTAAAGGGTTTTTCAGATGTGGGACCTTCCTGTGACGATAAATATATAATTTGCAAATTTAATGGTAGAACAGTTGCGGCTGTTTCCAATAATCGTCAAGACGGGGAGGTTAAAAAAGGGGAAATAATAAATTTCGTTAAATTTATGCAAAATGCGGGGCTTGATAGGGGAATATTTATCACCCTATCAAACTTTTCCGATGGGGCAGTTGATTATATACAGAAGATAAAGAATGAAACTCGTATTGTACTGGTAGATGGGAACAAATTTTTGGAATGGATAAGGTTGTCTGAACATGATTTATTTCCTCAAGGGGAAGTTTTGGAAAAACTGCTGGAAAAAGAAAAACAAAAAGAGAAAGTATTAACTTTAAAAAAGAAAAATGTTCGAAATAGAACCCTCATGCGCTCGTTTTCCTTAGTTACCATTTATTTAACTGCACTTTGCTTGATTATGCAGCATTGGCTCGAACAATGG
>JAAYRB010000133.1 GCA_012519005.1 Clostridia bacterium | reverse complement strand
TTTTTCTATGTACTAACATATATTGAGTGTCATTTTTAAATAAAGGGGGGTAAAAATTGGAACATGAAAAACGAAAAACACCCAATCCTACCAAAAACAAAAGAAATACTGATACCCGAACTATGCTCACCGATTATCATATCCACCCCGATTACTCCATGGATGCCCTGCCCATTTCCATAGACCGCTACTGTGAAAGGGCCGTGGAACTAGGACTTAGAGAAATATGCTTCACCACCCATTTTGAACTGGATCCTCTGCGTGAACAGATGGATAATTTCGTGATCTACAAAGGGAAAAAACACCCTGTGTCCGATTACCGCTGGCTGGACGGATATTTGCAGGAAATACAGGATGCGGGGGACTCCTATGAGAGTGACGGCCTGGCAGTGAAGGCGGGGGTTGAAATTGGCTATGATCTGGGTCTGGGCAAAGAAGTGGAAAAAGTGGTGGAAGCCTATCCCTTTGATTTTGTGCTGGGTTCCGTCCACTGCCTGGACCACACCGCCATTTCCTCCATGGAAGAAAGCCCTAAGTATTTTTCCACCCATAGTCTTTCCCAGACAAGGGAGGATTACTTCAATATTTTGAATGAAGCGGTGGAAACTGGGCTTTTTCACTGTATCGCCCATATAGATCTCTATAGAAGATATGGATATGAGTATTATGGACCGAATGTCAACACTATACATCGGGGGGTCATTGAGGGAATTTTCAAAGAAATGGCCCATAGGGGTATGGGTTTAGAGGTGAATACTTCGGCAAGAAGAAGGGGGTTTCCAGATTTTCACCCTTCCGAAGAAATTTTAAGCATGGCAGTGAAGGCAGGGGTTGAGGTATACACAGTGGGTTCCGATGCCCACCGCCTTGAGGATTTAGGCTGTGGGATCGAGGATGCCCTAGAGCTGCTGAATAAATATGGTGTGCACAACCATATTTTTTATCAGGGTAGGGCTGTTCCATTGATCGAGGGCATGCCATGATGATATCCCTTTGAGCAGGTGTAACTTGGATGGGGGTAACCGGAGGCGGGGACAGGAGACATCCCCATCTGCGTGTGAGGGGCGGCCGCCCATGGGGCCGCCGGGCCGGCATCTTCTACCCCCTCCAGTCACATTCTTACTTCTCCCTTCTTTACTGGGCCCCAACTGGATTATGGACGGAATATCCCCTCCATATACGGCGGCCTATTTTGCCACCACGACGGAGCAGGGGGCATTTCGCACCACTGTTTCCACCACACTTCCCAGAATCAATTTCCGAACCCCCGTCTTGCGTCTTCTTCCTAAAACTAAACAATCGTATTTATCCCTCTCCACCAGCCTCAGTAAGGTCTCCGATGGATAGGCATCGGTAAAAATCCTGGTATCATAGGTCACACCGGCCCCCTCTGCTTCCTTTTTAAGAACACCGAACACCTTATCCAATGCGGAGGGGTCAATGTGGTCCTTACCCGGGTCTATGCCCAATGTTTTCCACTCGCTGGGAATTGGGGGAACAACGAACACCCCGGTAACTGTCCCCCCACAGCCCTTGGCCAATTTCACTGCCATCTGGGCGGCCTTTTTTGACCCCTCCGATTCTTCAATACCTACCAATATTTTCATCTGATCTTCACCCTCCTATATCCTCAGTCACTCCTTTTGCCACATCCAAGCCTCTGCGAAGTAGATCCGTAATTTTCAATTCCTCCATGAGCCTACCCTTGTCAATGGCATCCTCCCGTACGCCGATAATAACCGCCGCGGAAATATCACCAAGGATATTCATGGCTGTTCTGAACATATCCAGTAAACGATCTACACCCATAATGACTCCGATACCTTCCAGGGGTAAACCCACGGAGCTGAGCACCATGGTGAGCATGATAATCCCCACCGCCGGCACCCCCGCCGTACCCACTGCGGCCAGCGTAGCCGTAGCCACAATAGTCAGCTGCTGATTAAAGGTCAAGGCGATCCCAGAAGCCTGGGCGATGAACAATGCTGCGATGCCCTGGTATAGGGCGGTGCCGTTCATATTCACCGTGGCACCCAAGGAGACTATGAAGCTGCCAATTTCATTCCTAACCCCAAAATTATCCCTCACCACCCTCATAGTCACAGGTAGGGTGGCGGCACTGCTGGATGTACTGAAACCAATGGTAAGGGCCGGCAGGGCATTCCTAAAGAAATAGAGGGGGTTCATTTTGGCCAGCAGGGCGACCAGCAGTCCGAATACAAAAGCAGCATGGAAAAAAAGGCTTCCCAGAACCACGGCCACATATTTCAGCATGGGAAATAAAACCTCTGCCCCTTGGCTGGCTATGGATTGGGCCATGAGGGCAAAAACGCCGTAGGGTGCCAGTCTCATAATGAGATTCACCACGGATATCATGGCATCATTGAGATCATTGACCAGGGTAATGATCAATTGGCTTTTCTCACCCATATTCCCCAATGTGACACCAAAAATCAAGGCAAAAATAATAATTTGCAGCATATCTGCGTTGGCCATTGCTTCTATAGGATTTACAGGGAACATCTTGATGAGCATCTCAATCAAGGATGGGGTTTCCGTAGGCTCAAAACTTGCCGCCTCACCGGCAAGAGAAATACCTGCGCCGGGCTGGAACAGATTTGTGAAGAAAAGGCCCACAGATATGGCAATTATGGTGGTGAGCATGAAATATACGATCGTCTTTACTCCCACACTGCCCAATTTCTTCGGATCACCAATGCCCGCAGTACCAGAGATGATGGAAAACAAGACTATGGGCACCACCATCATCTGGATCAACCTTAAAAATATTTGTCCCACA